>NZ_SUMG01000001.1:300000-388437 GCF_009910325.1 Isachenkonia alkalipeptolytica | reverse complement strand
TAAAGGTCGATCAACGACCTAAAGCGGAGCGTCGGACACCAAAGAATAAACTTTCGGAAAAAGAACGTCAAGATATCTTGATAAAAATTAATGAACCAAAATATCGAGATCTAACCCCTTCTCAAATTGTCCCGAAATTGGCGGATGAAGGTACCTATTTAGCCTCTGAGTCCACCATCTATCGCATTTTAAGAGAAGAAAAGATGAATGCTCATCGTGGTAGAAGCAAAGAACCTATAAAGGCGGAAATTCCTTCTCATATCGCCTATGCACCGAATGAAGTCTGGACGTGGGACATCACATGGCTGAAGGCCGGTGTAAAGGGGGTTTACTATAAGCTTTACCTCATTTTAGACATGTATAGCCGTTTGATTGTTGCCCATGAAGTATGGGAGACGGAAAAAACAAGCTACGCAGAACAACTGATTCGAAAGGCAACGCTTTCCCAGGGAATCACCGGGAGACCATTGGTACTGCACTCAGACAACGGATCGCCGATGAAGGCAGCGACCTTCTTGGCTACCTTAGAAAAACTGGGAGTACAGAGTTCTTTTTCAAGACCTCGGGTAAGCAATGATAACCCCTATTCAGAATCGCTTTTTCGAACAATGAAATACCGTAACAACTTCCCATTCAAGGGCTTTAATAGCCTTGAAGAGGCCAGAGAATGGGCGAAGTACTTTGTTCAGTGGTACAATAATGAGCATTATCATAGCGGCATCAAATTTATTAGTCCTTATCAAAGACATTATCGACTGGATCAAGTAATCATGGAAAAACGAAAAAAGGTGTATGAGCAAGCTAAGCAAAGACACCCGGAGCGCTGGTCCAAGAACACAAGAGATTGGAAATTGCCCGACTATGTAACACTGAATCCAATGAACGAAGAAGAGTTGATTGAACATTCGCAAAATATTTAAATATTATACATAGATAAAAACTTTATGCGACAACTATGTTGACAAACACCGACATGGAAATTTATAACAAGTCTCGAAAAATCATTTTTTAAACTTTCTCCAGAAGTGCTTAGATATTACGTAATTATGTAATCTTTTTTTAGTTCTATGCAAAAGGTATGATTAGTCCTAAGCTTTACCATTTGTTTAGTAGTTCATTGTAGCCAGCATACATTGTCTTTCTAACGGTATTTATATATGCATATTTAATTCGTTTTGTAGGATTTCCAGTAGCCTTTACCATCGGATGCGATAAGTCGGACTCAAGTCTTTTATTATGAATTTCATTACATAACTTAAAAAAGTCAGGATATTTTTTACCGAATCTGCTTGATTTAGAACTTAGAACAGAACCCGGCTTCCCTAAAACGTATTTCCCAATACTTGGATCATGTTGAAATAAACGATCCATTAGTAGGTCGTTAAAAGTATCTAAAATGTTCACAAATGCCGTAATATCACTTTGAACATAACCATATGCTCTAATAATAATGCTTTCTGCACTATCATGATTATCTTTAAGCATTTTTTTCCAGTCTTTTTTTAGCAATGTATACCTTGTAGATTTACCGTTACAAATAAATAATAATTTTTCATGGATCATGCTTGGTTGACTTGCTGCCCTATTTATTATCCCACCATTTTTCAAAACCTTTTGTGCGATGTGATTGATATCATTATATGGTTTGCTTAAAGAATATTTATTAATAATTATTTCATGTGCACTAGTAATAGCTTCATCCACGTTTTCACTTGATAGCAACTTTCTTGCTAATACAGTAAATGATGGTTCTCCGATAAAATCTTTGTTTACGTTTTGAATCAGTGATTTCCGTACAATCCATTCATTTTCTCCCTCAATTATGTCTTTAATAGCCTCATAATTAAAGTATTGTCTCTTCAATAGATAGTTGATAATCGACATCCTATAAGAGGGATTAAGAGGATGTTTTCCCCTTCTACTCCATCTTTCTATTACAAATTCTTGTAGTATTATATGTTCCCTTTCATTAAGCTGGTTAACTATTGCATCCATCATATATGCATTAATATTTTGGTTAATCTCTTGATCTTTTAGATGGCTTAATATTTCTTCAAATACTCTGCGCGAAATATTCCTATTGTAATTCTTGAAATAAGTTGAAATGTTCAGCAATAAGTCGGGGTTATCATATAAAACCTCTATCAACTGTTAAGTTGCAAATTATAGTCTCCACCGACTACGCTTTTACAACAAAATGTTGTTCTCTAAATTATTCTGTTCCTATAGAAGGGTGTTGTATTATGCAACACGCTTTTTTCTTGCCTATTCTCCCATATTCGGTTATTATTTTTTTGTAACAAAAAAGAGAGAAGAAACTATAAGCACTGACCAAAGCACCGTTTCTTCTCTCACCCCCATCCGATTTCTTAAAACTGAAAGAAAACGAAAGGATATAGATATGATACGATTTTTCGATGCTTTTTGCAAGTCCATATTTAATAAAACTTCAGATTTATTACTTTTCACCCAGGCTTGTGATACTTTCTCGGCGGATGATTTTGTCTGTCCGAAATGTGGTAGAAAGCATGCCTGTTCAAACATTCAGTCCTATTCGAGACACCTTATTTCTTATGAAAATGCCACGGTGATCTGTTGTAGGATTTCTGTTCGCCAGGTTCAGTGTTCTTCTTGCCATTCCATCCACGCAGTCCTACCTGACTGCCTGGTGCCTTATAGTTCCTATTCTTTTTCTTTTATTCTAACGGTTCTTCACCGTTACTTTTCAGGTACAAAAACCATTGAAGATCTTTGTTTGCATTTTCAAATTTCCGTATCCACCCTGTATGCTTGGATCCGTCAATTTCAAAAACACAAAAGGCTATGGTTGGGCATCTTACAAGATGGAGAAACCACGGCGATCTTCTTTCTTAAGGAGCTTCTTTCCGGCGCTTTTTCTCCCGATGATTTCTTTTCAACTTACCGGTTTTCTTTTCTTCAATATGCCTTTACGACATTTTCCAATTCTTCTTAAGGATTCATCTTTTCCTTTATCCCCTCCCATATGATTCCGAAATGGATTCGCTCTCCAACCTCCGTTATCATAGTATCTGTAGCAAAACTTAACTTTAGGAGGGATTATTATGCCAAAAATCAATGCATCCGATATGGATATTGCCCACTTCCGGTTCGCGCTCATCGCACCGGTTATTCAGGGTACGTATTTTGAGTCATCAGCTTCCGCTTACTACGCCAAGGTTACAAGAAAACCCCTTACACTTCCTGACGGTAACACATTTTCTTACAATCCTAAAACCTTGGAAAAGTGGACCGAATACTACCGAAAAAAGGGGATGGATGGATTAATGCCTAAGACCCGTTCGGATAAAGGCGCTTCCCGAACCTTGTCGGATACCGCCATTGAAGAGATCTTTCGACTCAAGGAACAGTTCCCCAAGCTTAATGCCACACAAATCTACTTCCGGCTTGTTGAGCAGGGGTTCCTTTCTCCTAAGGTCTCCGTCGCTTCCGTTCAACGATTCATCAAAAAACATGATCTAACGTCTGCCCGCAGTCCCAATGTTAAAGATCGAAAGGCTTTTGAAGCGCCGTACTTCGGATCCCTATGGCAGGCGGACACCTGCTATCTTCCCTATATTACCGAAGACGGCAAGTCCAAAAGAACCTACCTCATCATGATTGTGGATGATCATTCAAGGATGATTGTTTCCGGCCAAATCTTTTATGCCGACACCACCTACAACTTTCAAAAAGTACTCAAACAGGCGGTTGCTTCTTATGGCATCCCACACAAGCTATATGTGGACAACGGTTCTGTATACGTTAACAAGCAGTTGGAATTCATCTGTGGATCCATCGGTACGCTTAAACTTCAAACCCCTGTAAGAGACGGGGCTTCAAAAGGGAAAGTTGAACGAGCTTTTCGAACCCTTAAAAATCGATGGTTACACGGGTTGGATATTGCTACCGTAACTTCCCTTACGCAGTTCAATGCACTGCTTTCGGAGTATATCCGAAGCCACAATACCACGCACCACAGCTCGATCGATTCCACCCCGATCAATCGATTCCTTGGGTCTGAGTCACCGATTGCAACACCGAAGTCCACCGACTGGTTGGATGAATGTTTTCATAACCGGATCAAACGAAAGGTGAACAACGATTCCTGTGTTTCCATCAACAAAGTTTCCTATGATGCCCCCCAACAGTTTATCGGCATGAGTGTGGATATTCGCTTCCTTCCCGATGCCATGGACGAGGCCTTCATTCTCTACGACGACAAGCACTATCCTCTCAAGCCGACGGATAAGGTGGCCAACGCCAAGACCAAACGTAATAACGCATTTGTTCCTTTATATTATTCTCGGCGGGGAGGTGTACAACATGGCTAATTCTTTTTACGGACTGTCTCACAATCCATTCGACAAGCACTTACTTAAAGAATCCGATGCATTTACTTCCGCCGACCATAAATCGATGATGGATCGCCTGGAATATCTAAAAGAGATCCGGGGGATCGGAATTTTTACCGCAAGCCCGGGGATGGGAAAATCCTATGCCCTACGCTGTTTTGCCAAATCCCTCAATGAGAATTTACACCAAATGGAGTATATCTGTCTTTCAACCATCTCCGTCTCGGAATTTTACAAGCAACTCTGTCATGCCCTGGGCTTAGATGCTAATGGTGGGAAAACCACCATGTTTAAAAGCATTCAACAGCGGATTTATTACCTCTACAAGGAGAAGCGTAAACCATTGATCATCGCCATCGATGAAGCCCAATATCTCAACTCCGGTATCCTCAAAGACCTTAAAATGCTCATGAACCATGGCTATGATTCCCTGAACTGCTTTACCCTCATCCTTGCCGGGGAGCCGCATTTGAATAATACCCTGGAAAAACCCATACATGAGGCCTTAAAGCAACGTATTACCGTTCACTATAATTACCAGGGCCTGGACGATACGGAGGTCAAGCACTATATCCACCATAAGCTTTCCAATGCCGGAGGAGCCCCTTCTCTTATCAATGAAGCAGCGATCAGCGCGGCTCATAGTTATAGCCGGGGCAACCCAAGGCTTATCGACAATGTCTTGAGTTATGCCCTGGATCTTGGTGCGCAGATGCAAAAACAGACCATGGATGCCGAGGTCATGATGGCTGCCATTGATGCACAATCATTATATTAATTCATAAGGCTATGACCCCGGTCATAGTCTTATTTAATGAATCCGGTATTTTAGTCCTCCGCTTTACCTAACACAGTGTGTTGTTTCACCGATAAAACTACGGCGTTTCGATTTCAATCTGTCGTTCCTTCACTTATTATGTAGAAAATAACCCGTTGTTTCGTTTATGTTCTTAAGCACATAAACGAAAAAACTATCTTTTCTCTAAATCACCGAAAGGGGCTAGCGCCAGTGCTATTTGCTACTCCATTATTGAAACGGCAAAGGCCAACAAACTAAATCCTTTCCAGTATCTCAACTACTTATTTGAGCAGCTTCCAAATACGGATATCGAAGATCCGAAATCGTTGGATGCTCATTTGCCATGGGCAAAAACCATCCCCGATGAAATTAGGCATAAAACAGAAAAGGATACGTAAACATCAGCCGTTTATCTCTTGGAGATAAGCGGTATTTTTATATATGCTATCAAATTTTAGTGAGCTTGAGTATGTGGGCTGGGTTTGACGCTTACGTATAGACCATTATGAAGATATGAAGGCTTATGATAGTGTCTGCCTACTCTGTTTCATCACTGACGTCACCTCTTTCTTCTACTCTTACATACATTTTCTCAAAGAGAAAAATCGTAGGACATAAAAAGCCGAATACCCCGAGTACAGTTTCCAATCCCAGGGCACTTCCTAGCATAATGCCGATGGTTCCTGTGATTAATGAAATCAAAAGTAAAAACATATTCATTCCCTCCTAAAGATACTGGCTGTTAATTGCTCCCCACCGTAATTCTACATCATCTCTTATTAATATCATAGCCCCCGATTCATTGGGGTAATGGACTCCTCTTCATTATATAGTTTATATTGTATGTCCTGATCATGCCACTGTACCCTGAAAAAATCATCCCGGACCCCTTCATCCTCCAAGGAAATACTTACTTGTTTGGTTATGACTTTTTCTCCCCGATTTCCATAGGTAATGTAATCTCGATCAAAATCGTAAAATTCCTTCCCGGTTACTTCCTGCAGGCTTTCGGGCAAGTACAACCGAACTTTAAAACGGTTCTGTCTCCGGCTATAATCCTTGATGGTTAAGCTTGAATGGATGGTCAGTTCTTCATCGGAGGCGGATAAAGAAATCTCTCCCTCTACAAAATCCACCCCCTGTAGTTCATGGCCATTGATCCGATGAAAGGTTGTTCTCCCCGCATCCACCGTCCATTGCATGACCGGGATGGCAATCAGGACGACTCCGAGGAAAATTAGGATTTTACTGGTGTTTTGAAAACGTTCCAGCTTAAACAAACCCCTCAGTCCAATAATGAAAAGCACCAGGGACACCAGGCCGGAAATATAAACCGTACCGCCGTTTAATCCTATGGGCCGTATAATGTATTCAATAATTGTGTACGAATCATAGGGCACCTCATAGTTTAACCGCAATGCCGAGAAGTCTCCCTCCTCTTAGCCTTCCTTGCTCACAAAGTGAGAGCGTAGGTGGGAGATGAATCGGTGGTTTTGACCTTGTAAAGTGGGTATAAATAGAACACTAGTTTACACCCAAACAAGAGGATAAACATATCGCTAGATAGTAATATGTACCCCGAAAATAAACGTCCAAGATTGCTGAGAAATAAATTACATAAAGAAAGATGTTGAAAGCTAGGAGGAAAAGGGATGAATCGAGCCTTCAAATTTAGAATCTATCCAAATCGCGAGCAACAAGAACTGATTGCCAAAACCTTTGGCTGTGTTCGCTTTGTCTACAATCGGATGCTTTCGGATCGAATAGCCTATTATAAAGAGACGAAAAAAAGTCTTCATAATACCCCGGCGGACTATAAAAAAGAATATGAGTGGCTAGGCGAAGTAGATAGTTTAGCCCTTGCAAATGCACAGTTGAATTTGAATAAAGCCTATGCCAATTTTTTTCGTGACAAATCCATTGGGTTTCCAAATTTCAAATCGAAAAAAAAGAATCATAAGAGCTATACAACAAACGTAGTGAATGGAAATATTAAGCTCGGAACTGGCGAGTTGGTACTTCCGAAGCTTAAAGCTGTAAAAATGAAGCAACATCGAGAGATCCCGAAGGATTATACCCTCAAATCCGTAACAATCAGCCAAACAGCAACGGGAAAATACTTCGCAAGTTTGTTGTATGCATATGAACAGGATATAAAAGTCATAGAACCGAAAGTGTTTCTCGGGCTGGATTATTCCATGAAAGAACTGTTCATCTCCTCCGAAGGGGTACCAGCGGCCTATCCAAGATATTACCATCAAGCCCTTGTAAAGCTAAAAAAAGAACAACGAAAACTGTCCAAATGCCAAAAGGGAAGCCAAAACCGAAACAAGCAGCGAATCAAAGTTGCCAAACTCCATGAGAAAGTGCGAGACCAACGGAAAGATTTTTTGCACAAATTGTCACGGCAGATAACCAATGCCGCTGACCGCGTGTGCATCGAGAATCTGAATATGAAAGGAATGTCCAGGGCTCTTCATTTTGGTAAAAGTGTTTCAGATAATGGATTTGGTATGTTTGTCAGCATGCTAGATTACAAATTGAAGGACCAAGGAAAAGACCTGATCAAAATCGACAAATGGTTCCCAAGCTCTAAACTCTGTAGTTCCTGTGGTGAAAAGAAAGCAGAACTTTCCCTTTCTGAACGGATCTACCACTGTGAAGCTTGTGGAATTATTCTCGATCGGGATTATAATGCAAGCATCAACATCAAAAATGAAGGGATGCGTATGACACTGGGGTAACCTCAACATAAAAACCGTGGGGCACACGGGGTTAGCTCGCTTATGCTGTAGCCGTTAGGCTACTCGAACGAGAAGCCCCCACTTCTATAAGTGGTGGGAGTATGTCACTAATACAACCATGAATAATATTCCGATATATTTCAGTAAATTTTTATTATCACTCACCGAATCACCCTTCCAAAGTTTTCTGATCTTCTCTAATTAATTTATTCTTGATCCCTTTTGGGGCTACCAAATAACAAAAACTGTTGAGAGAAGGATCCTTTGCAACAAGCCGTTATTCTGATGACCATCGAGAAAAATCATGCTCTTGCAAAAAAAATATATTGAAATAACGAAAGAAACATAGGGAATACAACTGCAATAACAAGAGAAACAAGTGCTGCAGAGACAATTCTACTTTACATTTATTTTAAAGACGGGGTTAAAAACAGGAAAAAATCTCAGAAAATTAATCCTGAGACTTCAAGTGATAATCCGATCAAAACCACCGTCCCCGTGTGAGTTTCCCGTGTGAGTTAATGGCAGCTACATCGGCTAAGTGTACTTGGACCGGTGCAAAGGAAAACTGCAAAGAGAATGAGGAAAAGATAACCGCCTGAAGGATCAAAAAAATCCATAGGCAGTTGTTTTGTATTTCAATCAAAATCGTTATACGCCTCCACGGCTTCCACCCAGTCGGCTTTTTCTTCTTTTATCCTTCTCTTAAGCATTTCGGAATCAATTCCTTGAATCTCTCCGATCTCTACCAGGTACTGATAAAACTTTTTCAGGGAAGTGATGTTTGATAATACCGATGCTTTATTGGACCACATGGCCTTTCGAATAAACCAGTCATCGAAAAAGTTGCTTACCTCCTCGATTCCTTCCCGGGCTTTTACCGGTTCATAGTACAGCAAAAAATCGTTGATATAAAACTCCGCATTAAAAAGATGATTCCGAATCGTTTTCTTTCCAAACCCTGATTCCTGAAGCCACTGTTCAAAGCCCTTGAGCAGTACTTTATTCTCATTTCTTACCTTTTCAATTTGCACTTCATGTTCAAACAATTCATCCATAAAAATCCGCCTCTCTGCAGTATAGTTTTTACAATCTTTATGTTCCAAGCTCCAGCATTTTACTCACGACTTTGCTCCTCTGGGCTAGGTAATACGATAATTTCCTAAAACCTCATTCACAAAACCTATGCTGATGAATACGTTATCATCCATGGCTCTGGAATATTGCTTTATTTTTATATATTCTCTTTTACTTACAATCGTGCTGATGATTACTTTTTCTTTCCCGGAAAAGCCTCCCTTCCCGGTGTATAGCGTTGTCCCTCTTTGAATTTCATTGATGATGTATTCATTTATTTCATCGGTTTTATCCGTAATAATCAAGAGTTGCATCTTCTTATTCAGGCCGGCGATTACATTATCAATTACCCCTGCATTCACAATCACACCTAGTAAGGCGTAAAGCCCCAATGTGAATCCGAAAGAGATCCCCGCAAACATAACAATTAGAAAATCTGCCAGCAGCAGTGCCTTTCCGATCTCCATGTTGACGAACTTGGTAATGATCTTCGCAATAATATCCGTGCCCCCCGTAGAGGCATTTTCATAAAAGATGATACCCATACCGATTCCTTGAATGATGACCCCGTAAATCAGATTAATCATTAAATCATCTACTAAGGGCTGGGATATGGGATAAACCATTTCAAACAGGTAAATCATCCCCGATAACAATAAGCTGGAATAAATCGTATAACCGCCAAAATCCTTCCCGATCACGATAAAGGCTAAAATGAACAGGACAATATTGGCTATGATCATCACCAAACCTACGGAAATGATCGGAAAGAAATTGTTCACCACCATAGCAAGGCCCGTAACCCCTCCTACAGCCAAATCTTGGGGGATTAAAAACACATAAAGACCGACGGCCATAATAAATACGCCGAAGTTGATTTTTAAAAATCTTTTCATGGGTTACACCTCATTTCCATACTTTCATCTTACTATATTAATTCGATATCTGGGGGTAAAAGTCCTTTAAAATATCCGGTTTATTTATCATTTTCAGCCTCTTCCCTCCATCCTTAGACCGATCAAAAACCACCCTCGGGATGTACTAAAAAGCAGCCTTCAGACCGTTACCACTTCACGGGATTCATCCTATAATGTACTTAGAGATCAGGAAACAATCCAAGGAAACTTAATCACCAAAAAATATATTAAAAGGAGGAAACAAATTGGAACGATCAATCAAATTAAACAACGATTCTTTTGAACTGAGCATTCCTGAAGAGAATTCAAACAAATTAACAATCATCTTTAAAAGCGCCAAATCCAAAATTGAAAAGGCGATTTTACTTCAAGAAGTTGAGCGGGACCTGGAAAAAGTAAAGGAATTCTACAGCTATGGTAGTTACATTGGATAAGCGGACAAACAACATAGACGCAAAGAAGATAACACTACAAGCTACAGAAAAAAACGTACTTGGACCGGTACAAGGAAAACTACAAAGAGAATGAGAAAAAGATAACCGCCTGAAAGATCGGAGATACCGATGCCTTGAGGCGGTTATTTTAGTGTATGTCAATGTTAACAACATTTCATGGGTTTTTTATTACTAGTTCAATTTAATTATACAATCAAGCAATATATTCTTCATTATTAATCCCCCTTTTTTATTAACCGTACTCATATTGTACGGCTTGAAGACGATCCAATTTTCCCCCTGCCCTTCTTATCCCTTTGAACCATCATCGTTTTTTTCTTTTTTCATAATCCTGATCGATTTTTTCCTTCCAATCACTAGCAACGGAACCTTTTTCACGAAGCTGACTTACGGTATCACTGATCACATCATAATTGAGTCGGGTTCCTTTGCTGTCTGCGTGGTAATTCGCGGCTCTGTCTTTTGCTATGCCGAAGCGGTCGGCCACCTCTGCAGCATCGATATTAGCTCCTAGAAAGATAAACTCCCACTCATAGTTTTTCTTTTGATGATCAATCATCTTGTTAATCTGATTATAAGAATACTCCACACTGGCATTTTCCAACCCGTCGGTAATAATGACAAACATCACTTTTTCCGCCCGTTCTTCCTCGGTTGCTCGTCTTTGGACATGGATCATCTTACTGATTGTTTTACCTACAGCATCCAATAAGGCCGTGGTTCCTCTAACAAAGTATTCCTTTGCCGTAATATTGGATACCTCCCGAAGATTGTAGCGGTCATGGAGCATTTCGTATTGGTCATCAAAGAGTACCGTCGTAATATTGGCATCCCCCGCTTCTTTTTTCTGCTTCATTAATACACTGTTGAAGCCTCCGATAGTATCGCTTTCCAACCCCGCCATGGACCCGCTTCGATCTAAAATAAATACCAATTCCGTTAATCTTTTTTTCATGGTTATCCCTCCATTTACTTTGATAATGTAAGGATACAACATTTGAACCGCTAAAAGGTCCCTTAGGAAGGGACCTTTTTTTGATTGTTTTATAATTGATTTAATTAATTTAATTCCTTTGATTGCTTTGGTTGGTCTTATAGCCCAAGGAGATTTTCGTCATAGGCAAAGAGTACCTCGTTGATCTCAAATATATTGTAATTCTTTGATTCAATAAAATAACTGATTATCACATCAAAACGACTACTTCTAGAAAGGGCATAGCCGGACTTCAATAACAGGTCCTTCGTTTCATCCAAATTAAGCTTCAAGGCAATGGCAAAGGCCAGTACGGTTTGCTTAGTCGGGTTATAGTTATTTTCATTTCTAATCTTCGAGAAGGTCTGTTTTGAGACATTGGCTTTTTTGTATACCTCAGGATCCTTCAATCCCTTTTCATCGATCAACCGTAACAACCTTTCGGAAAAGGATTCATCCAAGTGCTCTAAAACATCATCCAGGGATTTCTTCTTTCGTCGATCCGGTTCCGCTATCATTTCTTCTGCTACATCCGGTTCTGCTCCTTCGTAGTAAAGCATTTTCCTGTATTCTAGCCTTGAGGCGCTGTGAATCCGATGTTCATCAATATAATGATCATCAATATAAGCTTCCACCGATGCAGACAGATTTGCTGATAATTGGTAGGCCTTTTTATCATAAACCACCAGATATACCATCATCTCATTAAAAAGAAGAAATTCTCCGATGGAACGAACCGCAATGTTTAAGGCAAGGTCTTTGGGAAAACCATAAGCCCCGGAGGAGATCAAGGGAAAGGCCATACTTTTAAAACCCTTCTCTTTTCCAAGCTTCAGGGCATTTTTATAGCAGTCGCTTAAGCGTTCCTCTTCGCCGCTGTTTCCATCTTTCCAAATAGGCCCCACCGTATGGATAATATGGCGGGCCGGTAGGTTGAAGGCTTTTGTTAGAGCGCACTGTCCCGGAGGGAGTGTCCCCATTTGTTGAGTTTCTTCTCGTAACCGGGGGGCTTCTATTTTGTGGACTCGACCATCCACCCCTGCGGTGCCATGCATTTTGCTATTGGTGGGATTTACGATAGCATCCACATCCATTTTTGTCAGATCATTTCTTAGGATTTCAAATGGCATTTCATCACCTTTTTCCCGATTATTATCAATCCCTTCCTACTACTTTATTATACTCTTTTATAAAATTGTCGATGGAGCTGACGCATTTCCTCTTCCAGTTCCGGAACCGGTCCATCTATGATGGAATCGCGAATAACCTCTTGAATAGGCAGGTTCCGAACCCGTGATGGAGGTACGCCCATTTCATCCAACCATTGTACCAACTGCTTCGAAGAACTTGCATAAACAATCCTACCTAAACCAACCCACCCATGGGCTGCAGCGCACATAGGGCAATGTTCCCCAGAGGTATATACCGTCGCTTTACTTCTTTCTGACCGTGTCATATTTGCTGCTGCCCATCGGGCCAACGCAAATTCCGGGTGTTGTGTATGGTCACCTTTCTCCAAGGCAGTTCTCGCTAGTTCAACACATCGCCGCAGGTACTTCAAATCTGAATTACTTATCATTATGGAAGCCTCCTTATCAATTATAAAAATCATTCTTCGAAATTAAACACTACCCCTCATCCTTCACCCGTATCATCACTTCATTGTGCTTGAATGCACCGGGAATAAAGGGCGGGTTGAAAAAGGCCACCTTGGCGCTTCCCTCCACCGGCAGGTTCTTTTCCTTCATCCAATCCAGCAGAAGTTTCTCTTTTTCCTTTTCCAGTTTGCTATTGGACGTTCCCCGATAAAGAATTACCGCATAACGTCCCCCTTCCATCTTTGTGATGGTAAGCCGAGCATCCACGGGTTTCGGAGGATTCGAGCCGAAACGCTTCGGCACCACAAAGGACATTCGGTATCCCTCTTCATTTTTTCCTTCAATCACCGGTACCGTCATGCTGATCTTCGTCTTTTCCTCATTCTTATCAGAGATATAATTGAATATTGTTCGGAATCCTTCACTGGATTTCGGGTCTTCTTTGCTAAAGTACGTGACCATGAAAAATTTTTTATAATCTCTTAGCTCAAAGGGCTTATCCGTCAACACCACTTCATATTCCGGTCTTTCATAGTATCCCATTGTATACCCTCCCGGTCTTTTCTTTATATGTACCCAGGAATTTAGGGTTTAACATCGGTGAATTTTCCTGCACACTGCACCTTACATACTGCGTCCTTCACACTGCACCTGCCACAGAGAAAAACCGCTTTTAAACTAGAAGATCCCTTTTCAGGATTGGTCGCAGATCGCAATACTCACGCTTACGAAAAGATTGCTATTGCCATGTTGCAGCCGCAGTAGAAAAAGCACTCAGCCCTTTGTTCTGGCTCAAGGAGAACAAAAGAAGCATCCCCCTGTCCTCCCCGATTTCATTTCCGTATTCCTTCTTTCAAAAAAATGGTGTATCATTAACAAATAAAAATGGATTCCAACCAATTCCAAAAAAATCCGAAAGAAATGCTAAAGAAACTCCAAAGAAACTCGAAAATTTTTCTACAATTTTGTAAGATTTTCGTTTTTCCCGCGTCTTATAACTGAGGAGGTGAAAAAGTGATTGAACTCGAAGACCTATATGAACGATATTTCCCCTCGGTATATCGCTATTTGCTCAGTATTACCAGGGATCAAAACTTAGCGGAGGATTTAACCGCCGAGACTTTCATGAAAGCCCTGGAGGGGATCGAGGATTTTAATGGCGGCTGCGACATAAGAGTATGGCTTTGCCAAATCGGAAAGAACAGCTATTATTCCCATCTTCGAAAACAGGGGCGGGTGGATATCGTGGCGGAGATTCCCGAGGATAAAGGGCCCTTTTCTGAGACCTCCATGGATACCCGTCTGATGAATGAGGAGACCTCCCAAAAGATCCACCGCATCCTGCACCATATGAAAGAGCCCTACAAAGAGGTGTTTACCCTGAGGGTTTTCGGGGAGCTCAGCTTTAAAAGGATCGGAGAGATCTTTCAGAAAACGGAAAACTGGGCCTGTGTCACTTTTCATCGAAGCCGAAAGAAAATTTTAGCGGAATTGGAGGAATCACCATGAAAATAGATTGTGAAGCAAAGTGTGATGTGATCAACGATCTCTTGCCCCTTTACCAGGAGGGACTGTTGAGTGAGGCATCCGTCGAACTGGTTGAGGCGCATCTTAAGACCTGCGGTGCATGCAAAAAGGAAGCGGATACTTCTATAAACGACGCTGCTTCCCTAAAGAGCTACGAAAACATCGAAGGTAATGAAGCGGCCGCTACTCGACAAGGGGACATCGAAACTTTTAAAAAAATCCGAAAAAAAATCACCTTGGGTAAAGTGAAGGGAATTCTCCTTGCGGTACTTGGAAGTTTGGTCATGGCCATACTGATCATTACTTATCTCACTGCACCGAATTATCTGCCCTATAATGAAGAACGGGTAGGGATCATTGAAGGATCGGACAACAAGGTTTATTTGGAGTTTGGTGAGGATGTGGCGGGTTATGATATCCATCCCTACGAAAATGACGCAGGAGACGGGGTTGAATATCGAATTAGCACCTGGGATAATCTGTGGAGCAGTGTTTTTCCTCGGCGAAGCTCTTCCATGATCGTTCTAAACCCTGAAGGGGAAAATCTTAGCACTATTTTCTACTACACTACCGATGGACAGCCGGACCAAGTGATTTACGGGACAAATCCCTATCCCAATGGGGGATCTTTAACCTTGCCAAGACTCGCCCTCAACTACTATGTGATACTGGCAGCCTTTTGTTTCCTGATCGCCCTAATATTTTGGAAACTTTTTCGAAAGCAAGGAATCCGGCGATTCTTTGAAGTAGCCGCGATGTTTTTCGGCTCCTATGTACTCTCCCACGGCATGCTCCATGGCCTCAGCGCCACCACTTACTCCATCCTTCGGGACTTTACGGAAATTATGCTGCTGAGTGTAACGATTTTTATGATTTTGTTGATTCTTCGAAAGGTTTTGGTTGCGAATAAAAAGCAGTGAACAGAAAGGGGACGGAGGTAGTTGGTTTTTTTGAATCAACTACCTCCGTCCCCTTTGTGTCCCCTTGTCAGATTGTCCGGTCTTACATGATGCGACCGCCGTGGAGGACTTTTCCCTTATGAAGTTTTAATTCCCAGAACACCGGGAAGCGCTCACTGATTTCCACTTTGATGATTTCCGGTGCGGCGAAGCAGATCAGCTGGAAATTCAGCTTGTTGGCGATTTCGAATATGGGGTCCAGTACGTGCTTTGCCGAGGCTTTCCCGAAGGGATTGTCCAGCAGCAGCACCGTGGAGGGGTTTTCGTTACCGGTGTGCTTTTTCTTAAAACTCATGATCATCATGATCACAAAGGTGTTTACCGATAATGTCTGCCCACCGGAGCCTTCGGGCATATCTCCCTCCCCTTTATTGATGGCTTCCCAGGTGGTGTAGTATTCCTCTCTTGCCCGGGCAAAGCGAAACTCGTTTCGCTCACTCATTTTATAAACCAGGAGCGTCGGATATCTTCCCTGAAGCGCCTTGGAAAAGAGGACCACATCCCCCATCAGATTCTTATACACTTTCTCGTCCAAATTCGTGATGTCCTCGTTTTTCTCCAAAACCTTCTCGATGGCTTTGATAAAGTAATCTTCCAAAAGAACGGTGATCTCACCCTCATCCCGGGGCAGTCGTTCCGTACCCTTCAACTTTACGAGGGGAAAGGCGTAGCCCTGTTCATTGGTATAATTCATTTCCCCCACCATGGTTTTCAGCGCCTCAACCATACGGATCACGTGGATCGAGGCCCGCTTGGTCCATTGACTCATAGCCTCCTCGGCCTTTTGTTTATCCCGGGAAAGACTCAACAGCTCTTTTTCAAAGTTCTGCTTCATACTCTCAAAGGTGATGCGGTTCTTCCGAAAGTTCCCGATTTTCGCACCTTTCAAGGTTTCGATGATTTTTTCCTTCAGCTGATCCTCCACTAAATCCCTGCGAATCTCTTGGATAAAGGCTTCCCGGTTTCTTTCTCCCTCTTCCTCGGTCTTGCTAATGGCGTTTATGTTTCGATGATATTTCAAAATCCATTCATCCACCATCTGGTCCGGGTTGTTCTGTACTTTTTCCTTCAGAATGTCCTCGGCTTTGGCTTTCGTAGGATCTACGGGATAGATGCTTTTCATCTTGATCAGATTGGTTTCCACTTTTCTTTCTTTCTCCCGACTACTCTCCAGTTCCTCCTCGCAGATTTTCAGATATCGTTCATTGTCCCTGATATTTCTCTCCACCAAGTCCAGCTCACCGGAAAGTTCCCGATCCTCGAGGAGGGTGGGTGCCCGCTGATGATCCTTTCGGATCTGTTCTTCTTTGTCCCTAAGACTTCTTTGCAAGGTGTTTAAGGCCCCCAGGATCCGATCTTTATCGGACTGTCGGGTGCTTTTTTCCTCCCGGAGTTTTCCGATCGCCTTTTCCATGCTTTTTATCAATACTTCGATTTCACCCATGGTCATAGCAAGATCCCTAAAGCTTTTCCAGTCGCCACTGAGCTTTTCCAACTCCGCCAAAATCTTATGATAGCTTTCTCGATGATGCTTCAGATCGTTTTCCAATACCGCAATATCCGAATGATTTTCCGTAATGCTTTTTTCCAGGGCTTTTCTTTCCTTTACCAGAATCCTCAGTTCCTCGCTGTTGATTTTCATATCCGGTGGCTGCTCATTTCTAAAGCTTTCCTTATCGTCATGATGGTACTCCGCCCCGACGTAAACCTCTTTTACCTCTTCCAGGATCCTTTGCAGCTGATACTCCCACGTTCGATACTGCTCCCGGACCTTCTCTTCGAAGTTTCGGATCTCCTCCAGGGTTTCTTCCAGGTTTTCGATGTTTTTTTCAATCCCCTTCAGATCCCGACGGACAGCGGTGATTCGAACCTCTTCCTCTCGAACCTTCTCCGCCCTTTCCATATAGTCCCTTAGCTGATCGATCCCATGACGTAAGTTTTCCTGTTTCTTCGTTTCCGCCTTCAGGATATGGATCGTCTTTTCCAGTTCTCCTTCCTTGCCTGCTTTCCCTTCGCCTTTCAGGCGTTTTTCCTCTGTGAAATTTTTCTTTTCTTCTTTCCGATTTTCCCACTCTACCTGTAAGTCCCGGGCCGTGTCCCCCTCCAGGATGATGTTTATATCTTGGCGAAGTTTTGCAATTTCCGTGAGGTCTTCTTTGATATTCTTTTCCGTCTGCCCAAGACCGGCGATTTCCCGGTCCATATCCGCCTTCCAGCCCATAAAAAACTCCCGTTCAATCATGTGCTCCCCTTTACCAGTGACGGTTTTAAAGGTCTGCTTTCCCGACTGATTCATATCGGACCGTACATAAATGGGTACCAGATTGTGCAGAAATAAATCCTTTGGAATGTTTTTTTCAATAATTTCCCAGTCCCGCTGATTTCCGATTACAATGGCGTAGATAAAGCCGGGATCACTCTCCAGGATCTCCCGCCGCTCTTCTTCATCGGTTTTCATCAGATATTCGTTGCCGGTCTCTCCGTGGATTCCCAGCTTTTCCATCTCTTCTTTGATTGTGAGAATATCCCGGTTCGGAACGAAGTAGTCTCCCTTATTCAGGGAACGGTCCATGTTTTTCTCCCAGATTCGTCTTTGCAAGGCTTCCAGCTTTTCTTTCTTTTCGGCTTCCAGGGTTTTTAAGGCCTCCAGCTTTTCCTTGAACCAGGCATGAGTTAACAGGCTCCCGTCGTAGCTTTCCATCAGCTGTTTGGATATTTGTCGAAGGGTTTTACCTTCGTAGGCTTCCTGCTGATGAATTTCCTGCTGCAGTTTATCCATTTCCTTTTCCTTGGCGGTAACTTCCATATCCAGGCGGTCCATGCTTCGGTTTAGTTTTTCGATCTCTTTTCGGTAAAGCGCTTCCTTCTCGGCGTTTTTCTCCGAGGTCTCCTTCGATGTTTGGTAGTGATTCTCCAGCTCCTCCAGGATCCGTTCGGGATACAGCAGGCTTAAGGGATCGTAAGACTCCTCCAGCTTCTTTCGAACCTTGCTTAAATCCTCTTCCTGAAGAGAGAATCGGTTGATCTGCTTTTCCATCGTTTCCACGGTTTTTAGGTATTCTTTTTTCTTTCGCTTAAGGCCTTCCCTTTGCTCCTCGATGTGGTGCATATAGCCCTGGTATCGGTCCTCTTCCTGCTTCCAGTGTTCTTTCCGTTCATTCCACTCTGCAATAATTCTCCGTCGAGGGCTTTTGCCTTTTGGCGGTTCCCGGATTCCTCCAGGATTTCCATAAGTCGCTGTTTTTCCTTTAGGGTATCTTCCATCAACTGTTCTTTGGCCTTCTTTTCCTCTAACAATCGGTTCACCTGATAAAGCAGAAGTTCCTGATTCTTCTGTTCGATTTTTTCGTGGATTCCCCGAAGCTCGTCCTCCAGGGCCCGAACTTTTTTCTCTTCTCCTGTTAGCTCCATACGCTTTTGATTGTAGGCGATATTATCTTTTTCATAGGCCAGGCGGCCTTTTTCCTCCAGGGCTTTTTTCTCTTCCCCTTTCCATTTTTCAACGGCTTGACCAATGAGTCCCGCCTCATCTTTTAGCGTATAGTAAATGGCATTTCCCTCATGGTTTAAGCGATCCTTCTTGTCCAGATATCTCGAGCCGCTGTCGGCATTTTTCATTAAGGGATCGATCTTGGCCAAAAGCTCCTTATAGTCCCCCTCCCGCTTTTTCAATACGGGAAGATCCTTGGTGATGGACAGATTGCTTTTAAACATCTCCACCAAATTGTTTTCCTCATCCGGGGAATAGGTCCGAAGATTTTCACTGATGGCGGGAAGAATGATTTTATCAAAAATGGATTTGTTATCTCCGGCGCCGGTAAAGTAGTCTCCCACCCCGCCTTCGGATTTATTGATTTCCTTTAAATTTCTCCATTCACTTAAATACAGGCCCTTGCTTAGCAGATGGTTGTAATACCGCCCGTTTTTATTGCTTGCGTCACTTTTGCTGAACTTTCGAAAATCCTGCTTATGCTCATCAATGAAGGCTTCCAGGGCGGATAGATCCGTGGCCTCTTGGCTGTCCCGCTGATATAGGGGAAGTTTGTCCACGGTAAAGTAACTGTGGCCCTGATATTCGTGGGTGTATAGAAAGTAGGAAAGACCGGCCTGGTCCTCCTCTTCCCCTTCCGTATTTTTGATCCGGGATTTTACCGCAATCCCCGTAATCAGTCGCCTTTCCGGCTCCGTATCCAGTACCCATTCCAGAACCACATGGAAGGTAAAGGACTGCAGGTTGTTTCGACGATCCCGAAACATCCCCACCACTTTATTGCCGTTGCTTTTTCCCCATTTGGTTCCCGGGAGCATCAGTTGAAAAATCAGCTGCATCATTACCCCCTTGCCGCCGCCGTTAAAGAGCGTAAAGAGGGTATGGTCCGCCGCATCTTCTCGGGTCAGATCGAAGATGGAGTTTTCGTGTTCCTTTTGCATTCCGTCGTATTTGCAGCCCGTCAGTCTAATTTTCGTCAGTTTCGGCATTCTCCCGCTCCCCTTTGCTTTTCTTGATCAGTTCCATAATCTCCTCGTACCGGTCTCCTCCGTGATAAAGCTTTTCCAATCGTTCATAGAGTTCTTCCTTGGGAATGATTCGATTCTCCCGGGGCAGCGTAATGATTAGCCCCTCTTTTTCCAGGGGCTTTAAGGCTTCATGAATAAAGCCCAGGCGGGTTCCTTTGGACAGGGAAAATCCCACACCCTCCTTCGCCTCTTTGGAATGGGACATCTCCACGGACCACAGTTGATGAATTTCTTCAATGGCGATGGCAAAGTCCCGGGCGAAGTCTGCTTCCTGTTCATTTCTCTTGATCCAGGATTCCAGGGTTTCGGAGATGATCTCCTCCAGCTTGTAATAGGAAATGGCCCCGTCCTCAATCCGAAAGGAAAAATTGTTTTCCCGATCAATCTCCGCTAAATAGATACAGATAATGATGTTGGCCAGATAAAAATGTTTTTTCCGATCCAGCTTGTATTCCTCTTTCATCTTCGTATAGGTCGTGGCAAAAATAGAGCCCTCCCCCTGTGCCACCAGATGGAGGTTCTGCCGAGTGGGAATAACCCGAAGCCCGCCTTCCTCCGCAAAGCTTTTGACAATCTCGCTTACGGCATTATTATCATAAAACTCCGCCGCCAGCACGTCCCCGGCGGGCAGAATTTTTTTATCAAACAGATGAAAAAACACTTCTCCCGCTTTTTTAATCTCTTCACTGCTATAGCTCATGGGCTCACTCCTCTAGGTAAATGGTGTAGGGGGAAATCAAAACTTCCTCCCAAAGAAGGACTTCTCCGGCATCCTCTATTGCCGAGGTAATCCGTTTTCCGTGTAGTTTGTGAAAGTCCGGGTTTCGGTCGCACAGGGCCTTATAGACCCGCAGCCGTTCATCTTCTCCGGTATGAAATCGGTCCAGCTTCACATCGGCGATCACAAACATCATGAATAAATCGATGTTCTCCCGCTGCTTCAGCCACTTCCCCTGTTCCGGTTCGCTTTTCTCATTGAGGGATCGAATCGAGAATTTCCCCTTCTCCAGCAGCTCCCGAAATACGTCTTCGTAAAGCTCTGTCAGCAGCTCCCAGTCGATTTCCCGAAAGGTCCAGTCCTCCTCTAATAGCTCCTCCCGGGCATGCTTAAAGGTTCTTTTCCGATAAACCTGCTGTTCTCCCCAGGCCCAGTCCATGGGATAGATAAAATCCGTCTTCGGGGAAAAGAGCGGGGCCACCACGGCTTCCAGATCCTCGATTTTTTCCAGTCCGTTTTTTACAATGTGGTTTTGCCAAATATCCTTTTTAAAACTATGGCTGGCGGTGTTCCAGAAACTCTCCGGGTATTTTACCCGAATTTCCATTTCCAAAGCGAAATTTTCCGTCACCAGCTTTGCCAGACGATCATGCAGGGCTCTTGCCTGGCCCAGTTTTTCGAACATGGTTTCCGCTTCCTGTTTTTTCTCCGTGGGCAGGGCATCATAGCGGCTTCTCCAGGTAAACATATCCTCAAACACCTTTTGTTCCTCGTCAAACTGTGCTTTGATTTCCTCCTCGGACTTGTTTCCCCGGGAACTTTGGTCAAAGAAAATATTTTGGGGATCCCGAAGGATATCCCTGCGGTATTCCCTCTCCCGGGTAATCAATGTTCGGACCCGGGCCATTAAGTTATCGATACTCCCCTGGGCTTTGGTGAAGTTCCCGGTTTTAATCAGCTGCAGGGTATAAAACTGCTCTAAGTCAAAGCCGAACTCTTCAAGGATTTCCCGGGTAATAAAAATCATCTCCTGGCTTTCCTCCGTCAACATATACACCGTGGAGCCCCCCTGTTCCCAGTGGCTATGCTCCCGGTCCACTTTGAAATAACGAAAGGCAAACTCCTCTTTTCTTCCCGTCTCTTCATGAAAAATCCTTGTTTTAAAACTTTCCTGCTTCATCGGGTCCCGAAACCACAGGGTTCCGTCCACTACCCGCTGAGTAGCCTCGGGGTCGTAGCTCAGATCCATCTCCTGCAAAATTTTCTCCGCAATAAAAAGCATATCCTCCCGGGTTCGATGATGATTTTCCCGAAGCTCCCGAAGAAAGATATTTTGAATCAGCAAAAAGCAGATTTCAAAGCTGTATTCATTCAGCGGTCCCAGGTCCATCCCTCCGCCCAGCATCCGCATGGTCTGCATTTTTTTCATACGATTGAAAAATCCTTTTTCGATCATCATCTGCCCACCTTCAGTAAGTACTCATAGTTGATCAGTTCCTGGGGAATTCGCCGGTCCGACGCCCAAAGGTCCCGAAGCCTTAGGATCTCCTCCGGGGTTAAGCGGTCCTTCATTTCATCCAGGAAACCCTCCAGATACAGGGGATTCTTATTTTGCACTTTTCCGGGATACTTTTTCTCACACCGCCGGATCAGATGCTGATAGGCCTCACCCTGCAGCTGAATGTCCAGCTCATCATAACGGGTTTTCAGCCGATGGTAAATTCCCAGGCCTTCCCCGTCGAAATCTCCGAAATACAGTATTTTCATAGCTTTGGCATCCGCAATTTCCTCCAGAAAAGATAAACTTTCCTCGATCTTTTTTCCTTCCCCGTAAATCAGGGCGTCGGCCTCAAATCCGAAAATACTGCCAAGATCCACTGCGGCCCGTTTATAGGTGAAAAAGGTGGAGTGATTTTCCAGGATCACGATTTTTCTGATGTGTTTTACCCCTTTGTTCCAGTAAATGAACATCTCCCCGTATTTTTTCATCTTCAAATTTTCATAGTCCAGCTTTAAGCGCTTTAAAATGCCGTATTTGCCCTTTGCCGTGTCTTTTTTGCTTTTTAAGTATTTTTCATCATAAAAAAGTTCCAGGGAACGCTCCTCCACACTTGCCCACTTCCGTTGATCCCGACTTTTTAAAAAAGCATAGATGTTTTCGATATATTCCCATTCCTCATCCCTTTGATATTCGGGATGGTTGTGGTAGTAAGCAAAGTCCAACCGATCGGAATACCGAAGGACTTTCGACGGATCCCACCGGTGATTGCTCCCTTCTTCGATTACCTGCCAGCGGTTACTTAGGGGCGGGTTTAATCCGTTATAACCCGAGGCTTTGATTTCTTTCAGCTTACCCTTTTCTTTAAGTCTTTGCACCCCGTTGTACAATGCCCGGTAGCCTCCCGCCTCATGATAATAATGGGCCCCTTTGTAGCGGTCAATGACGTTATTTATCAGGCCCTGCAGCTCAAATCGTTTTCTGTTTTTTTGCTGCAGCCCTTTTATGTATTTTTCGATGATTTTTTCCATGGGTCACCTGCTTTTATGGTTTTTTGATCAATGACTCAAACCTTCTAATTACCATTTTAACCCTTCACGGACTTTTCGTGAAGGGGTAAAAAAAGCCTTAGCTTCAATCAAAATCGTTATACGCCTCCACGACTTTGCTCCTCAGTCTAGGTCATTCGATAATTTCCTAAAACCTCATTCACAAAACCTATACTGATGAATACGTTATCATCCATAGCCCTGGAATATTGCTTTATTTTAATATACTCTCTTTTACTTACAATCGTGCTGATGATTACTTTTTCTTCCCCGGAAAAGCCTCCCTTTCCGGTGTATAGGGTTGTCCCTCGTTGAATTTCATTGATAATGTATTCATTTATTTCATCGGTTTTATCCGTAATAATCAAGAGTTGCATCTTCTTATTCAGGCCGGCGATTACATTATCAATTACCCCTGCATTCACAATCACACCTAGTAAGGCGTAAAGCCCCAATGTCAATCCGAAAGAGATCCCCGCAAACATAACAATTAGAAAATCTGCCAGCAGCAGTGCCTTTCCGATCTCCATGTTGACGAACTTGGTAATGATCTTCGCAATAATATCCGTGCCCCCCGTAGAAGCATTTTCATAAAAGATGATGCCCATACCGATTCCCTGAATGATGACCCCGTAAATCAGATTGATCATTAAATCATCTACTAAGGGCTGGGATATGGGATAAACCATTTCAAACAGGTAAATCATCCCCGATAACAATAAGCTGGAATAAATCGTATAACCGCCGAAATCCTTCCCGATCACGATGAAGGCTAAAATGAACAGGACAATATTGGCTATGATCATGACCAAACCTACGGAAATGATCGGAAAGAAATTGTTCACCACCATGGCAAGGCCCGTAACCCCTCCTACAGCCAAATCTTGGGGGATTAAAAACACATAAAGACCGACGGCCATAATAAATACACCGAAGTTGATTTTTAAAAATCTTTTCATGGATTTCACCTCATTTTCATACTTTTATCTCTAATACTTTTTTCAGTCCGTCTTTTTTGTTCGTAAACTATATTTAATATACGATCATATATGACCATATGATCACCGCTTTCAATTATTATATGTCTCTTCATGTTCCTTTAGATACTTATCAAAATCATCTTTCTCAGGTTTTTCTAATCGATGTTTATTAAATTTCTCATATTCTTTTTCAGCCAGCTCTTTTGCAACTTCATGAGAGATGGAACCTGCATCGGTAAGTATGTCCCGCTCATTGAATTTTAAGAAGGCGTTGAGTTTTTCTTCCCAGTCCTTCATATGCATCGGATTACGTCTTTCTGCTTGATCTTCCCCATAATCCAGGTACATCGTCACAATTCGGTTAAGCGATTTAAGTTCTTTTTCCGTCAAATAATTCTTAGCAACGGCAATATCCCTTTTGCGCACCTTTTGGCCTTTCCAATTGGTTAGGCCCATATTATCTTTAGATGCATCGGCTCTTTGCTCAATAAGCTCTGCAGCGGTATATCCATGAATAGCAAAGTGAAGTTTGTTTTGTACTGTTGCAAAAAATTTCTTTGCAGCATCAGAGTTTGCATCATAATCTATAGATAATGCATAGATATCCGTGATCTTCTTATAAAATCTTTTTTCAGATGCCCGAATATCACGAATCCGCTCTAAGAGTTCATCAAAGTAATCATCCCCGATATTGCGCATATCTTTTAGGCGTTCATCATCCATGGTAAAACCTTTAACCAAATATTCATTTAATCGTTCCGTTGCCCAACGTCTGAATTGTGTTCCTCTGTGAGACCGTACACGGTAACCTACGGCAATGATTAATTCTAAGTTATAAAATGCAACTTCTCTTGTAACCTCTCTATTACCTTCATTCTGAACTATCCGGTTTTTCCGGATAGTTGAACTTTCATCTAGTTCTTTTTCCTTGTAAATATTATTTATATGCTCATTAATCGTTCTTATATTCTTTTGATACAGCTCCGCAATAGCCTTTTGTGTCATCCATAGGGTTTCATTTTCAAGCCTTACATCAATTTTAGTTTTTCCATCCTCGGTCTGATAAATGAGTAAATCGTTTTTATGCTCCAATATAATCCTCCCTTCTAATACAAGTATTCATTTTATCATAAGCTATCCAGTATTTTTACATATTTTCATCTTACTATATAAATTCGATACAACGGAGGAAAAGTCCTTTAAATATGTTGTTTATTTATAAAAACATAACACATCTTTCCTCCATTCACCGACGGATAAAAAACCGCCCCGAAGAAAAATCCGACAAACTTACCATCATCTTTAAAAGTGCCAAGTCCAAAATTGAAAAAGCCGTACTTGGACCGGTGCAATGGAAAATGATAAATGAAGAAATAAAAAGATAACCGCCGGAAGGATCGGAGATACCGATGCCTTGAGGCAGTTTTTTGCTGATAGTAAGGCTCTCTGTCTAGACCCCTTCAAATGATTTTGGGTACAAGCTTTTTTGCGGTTTATTCCGTTTTCCTTATTACTTCCAGCCATTGATCGAAATAATCGGGATCGATGGCGGTACCCTTTGCTTCCGTTAGCTCTTCCAGGGCCTTTTCACAGGAGTAGACTTCTTGTCGGCTGCGGGTACTGGTTAGGTCATCATAGAGGTTGGCAAAGTGAATAATCTGAGACCACAGAGGGATTTCTTTTCCCTTCAGACCCTTAGGGTAACCCTTCCCGTCATAGCGCTCATGATGGGCAAGTAGAGTATCACTCAAAGGAATAAACTCTGTTGAGGAGTTAAAAATGGAGTAACCGATTTCACTATGCCGGGTGATTTCCTGCTCTTCCTTTTTATTCAGCTTTCCTTTTTTCAGTAACAGATCCTCCCTTATACTGATTTTCCCGATATCATGATAGTAGGCGGCTCTTTCCAGATTCTGAAGATTTCCACCTTCAATGCCCATAGAAACACCGATCCTTCGGGAAAGTTCTTTGATCCGCTCTGCATGGCGTTTTTCCTCGGGAGATCGAATAAATAACTGTGCTAAAATTCCATTGATATACTTTTTTCGTACGGTTTCCCGCTCTCGGAATTTCTGACGATACATGCGGGTTTCCGCTTGGCTTAGGGCATCCTCCATCGTGATTCGGGTATGTTTTTTGGTATAGGATCCCACTGAAAAGGATAAGGGCAGATTGCAAACGATTACCTCCTTTGCCAAGTCCTCCATTCTTTTTTGTATCTTTAAGGTTTCCTCCACTCCTGTTTCGGGAAGAAAAACCAGAAATTCATCTCCGCCGGTTCTGGCAACCAGGTCCTCCTTACGGGTGACCTGTTTCACTACCCGAGCCGTCTTTAAAAGGAGCTCGTCTCCCGCTTTATGACCGAAGGCATCATTAACCAGTTTTAATCCGTTGGCATCAATCATAATCATGGACAGGGGTAGATTTCTTTCCACATCCAAGCGCTGCATCTCTTCCTCGATAAAATGGCGATTATACAGACCGGTTAATTGATCATGATAACTGAGATATCTCACCCGTTCCTCCGCTTCTTTAATATGGGTGATATCCACATCAATCCCCTGAAAGCTCTCCACCTCTCCCCGCTTGTTAAGGGTGCAAAACCCGTTGGTCATAACGCTGATCCGCCGTCCATCCTTGGTCTGTAGGGTGTGCTCAAAGTCGGAAACCGTTCCCCCCTGTTTCAGGATTTCTTCTCCAAAGGCTTTCAGCTCCTCCCTTTGATCCTCGGGAGCCAGTTCATAAAAAAACATTTTTCCTAAAAGTTCCTCTTCCTCATAGCCGAAAAGGGCTTTGGCCGAGGGACTGACGTAGGTAAGCTTCCCCTTTGGATCCAGCTCAAAAACCAGGGCACGACTTCGTAAGGTAAGCTCTTCGTAGCGTTTTTTACTTTCTTTCAGGGCCTTTTTTATTTCCATGATATCCGTAATATCCTCAAAGGTTCCCAGCATACCAAATATCCGCTCTTTTTCATCATACAGGGGAATTTTGCTGGTTCGTACATATCGATGTTCCCCTTTCTCATTCACCACATTTTCGATAAAGTTGATTTTCTCCTCCCCGGTTTCCATTACGAATCGGTCATCTTTTTGATAATCCTCCGCGTAAAATTTCCAGGCCATTTCATAATCGGTTTTGCCGATAAGTTTTTCCGGTTCTTCCCATCCGGAATCCTTGGCAAAGGCTTTGTTACAGCCTAAGTATCGACAATTTCGATCCTTCCAGAATACCCTGAGGGGAATGGTGTCAATAACCTTTCGCAGTAAGTCTTCCGACTTTTTAAGGGCCCTTTGCAGGTCCCGGATATTTTTTATGTTCTGTTGTTCGTTCATTTGGTATCCCTGCCTTTCGGTACGTTTGCCTTTGCTATTATTATAACAGCTCTCCTACTTCAGGCCTAGTCTTATTTCTTTACTCCGCTGATTAGAAGCAACACAATATCAAATCTGATCACGATCCCTTTAATCCTGTCATCGGAAGTTCGGTAGGGTATAATCTTCATCAGATACCATCGCCCCTCCTTGCCTTTTACCTCTTTTTCGACTTTCGTCAGATTCTCAAGAACCCTTGCCCCGTCTTTTAGCAAATCCTTCACATCCACATAGACTTTTTCCAATCCTTGGGGTTTGGCCGTAGAACCCGCTTTTTTCCACCTCCCCTTCTTGAAATAGGTCCTCGTCACCGCCGGCTTCCAACAGAGCATTCCGAGCCGCCCGAATGATTCCTAAGCTAGTCAGGGTAGCGCCGGTAACCGTGTCCACATTCGTGGTCTTATGCTCTTCCATGGCGGAAATGATTTTCTCAAAGGCCGGATCCGTCAGCACCGGGGTTTCGTTATGGTCTACCACCTCAATGCTGTGAATATCTTGATCCTTTACGATTACTTTCAGTTCGATGGGACCTTCGTGGCCGGGAGCGCTGGCTACATACTCGCCGTCCTGATATTTTCCTTCGGGAGCCGTCCCCTCTTCTTCTCCGTTACAGGCCCCTAGGGTCACTGCCATTAAAATGAATAGTAAAAACCATGCCGTTTTCTTTTTCCATCCTTTCATTTTACTACCTCCTTGAGTTGTTATTTCTTTGTCAACTTCATTGTAGTAGAGAACAGGCTCTCTGTATTTACACGATTTTTACTATTTTTGCACGCCTGTGACAAAAAACAAGCCTTCACTCCAAACGTCATCAGCCCTATCCTGTTTCCATTAACAGTTAAAGGTTGTTCTGTTTTTTCAGTGAAAGCTTGTCTAATATTTTTTTCCTTCTCTTTGAATAAGTTTAGCCGGACTATTGTTTTTTCTTTTTATCTTATCCCTTCTTTATATCCCCAGCATAATGGATGAAGGGAATGTTCCATTCTAGTTGTGTTATTTCACAATATAAATATTCTTTAATACAGCGCTTCCAAAATCCGGCTGCATATACCCTTTTACATATTCCTGTACGTAGGTATTCTCTACTAAATAGCTGTAGGGAATCATTGCAGCTTCTTCAATCAGTAAAATCTCTTCGGCTTTTTTATACATTTCCATTCTTTTTTCCTCGTCCAGCTCCAGCGAGGCTTCCTGAACCAGACGGTCATATTCTTCATTGGACCAGCCGATCGGTACGATATCATTATCCGTCAGCCATAGATTTAAAAAGGAGGAAGGATCATTGTAAGCATTCCCGCCATAAGACTTAAACCCGACTTCGTAATCCAGCTGCCGGTTTCTTTCCTGGAATACCGGCCATTCGTTAGGATCCAATACAATGTTGATTCCCAAGGCTTCGCTGAATACGCTTTGAAAGTATTCTCCCAACTCTCTTCCCGGAGGTCCCGGCAGCATAATTTCAACGGAGATATCTTCCGGATCCTTATCGATACCGAGCTCTTCCAGCCCTTCCAAAAACAAATCTTTCGGTTCCGGACTCCGGGCTTCAAGTTCCTTTACCAAGTCTCCCGCATATTCTCTGAAGTTTTCATCCTCTACGGTGATCGGGTGCGGCACCCAACCGTAGGCCGGCTTCGTCATCCCGCTATTGATATCCCGGGAAATTTCTTCCCGGTCAAGGGCCAAGGAAAAGGCCTTACGCACCTTATCGTTGGAAAACAGCTCTACTTCATGGTTCATAAACACATACGCCGTTCGGGGAAGGTCTCCGGTAAGCTTTTCAAAGCCCCCCTTTGCATCCAGACGCTCCACCCATTCGGGACTGGTGACGCTGGTAATATCAATATTCCCGCTTTCCAGCTCTCCCATCAGGGCTGCTTCTTCATTGATGATCCGCATATTTACTTCTTCCAGCATTACCGTGTCCGCATCCCAGTAATTCTCATTTTTTGATAAAGTGATGCTGCTGTTGTGAATCCACTCCTCCACCACAAATGGTCCGGAAAAAACCAGTTTATCCGCTTCCGTGCCGTAAGAGCTTCCGTGTTCTTCAACGATATCTTCTCTTTGGGGAATAAAACCTCTTCCATTGGTAAGGCTCAAAAAATAAGGAACCGGATATTCTAAAGTAATCACTAAGGTTTTATCATCCAGCGCTTCGATCCCCGCTTCGGAAATTTCCATCTCCCCCTGAGCAATTTTCTGGGCATTTTTCACTTCATGAAGCACCGAAGAAATCGGGGATGCGGTCTCAGGATTCAAAATCCGCTTTACTCCATACTCATAATCCATGGCGGTTAATGGTTCTCCATCGGACCACTTGGCCTCCCGAAGATGAAAGGTCCATTCCATACCGTCTTCGCTGACTTCCCACTCCGTTGCCGCTCCGGGAACCACAACGGTTTCTCCGTCTTCATCGACTTCAAGGCGGGTCAGAGTCTCCATAGTTTGTAAAAGCACACTGTTGGAGTACATATCCGAAGTTTTTGCCACGTCCAGGGAATCCGGCTCAGCCCCAAGAGACATATTCAGGACCTGGTCCTCTTTAACCAGCCCCGCTTCTTCAGAACCGGCCTCATCAGAACCCGGCGCTGCATGCTCTCCTTCCGCTTCGGCACCGGCCCCTTCTTCCGAGCCGCAGGCCGCCACAACTGTCAAACACAGTACTAGCACACCGACAAACAACATTCTCCTTAAATTAATCATACACTTACCTCCCTAATTTTCATTTTTGTTATTTATTTAACTTTTAAATCCAGCCTGAAGTATAGCATAGAATTTTTTCTCCATCCAATTGATTTTTCTTATCCATTGGTAAAAGCCTACTAAATTTTAAAATGGTAGGAATCTTTAATCTTTTTTAAAATCTATTGCTTTATATTATTAATCGGTTATACTAATCAAGGTTTATATTGTTAATTTATAAGCAAAGTGATTAGAGGAGGTATTCGATGATTACATTTATTCTAAAACGAATCGGTTATGGAATTTTGACCCTATTTATCGTTATCAGTATAACCTTTATATTGATTCGGTTGATTCCCGGCAATCCCATTGAGCGTATGACGGAGGAACTTCCGGAACAAACGAGACTCCAGGTTCAGGAACAGTACGGCTTTAATGAACCCCTAAGGGTTCAGTACAAAAATTTCTGGCGCGACTTAATTTTTGAACAGGATCTTGGCGAATCCCTTACCTATCGTGGTCGTAAGGTTTCCGATACCATTGCCAACTATGCACCGATTTCAGGACGTCTGGGAGCCCAGGCGCTCCTCTTTGGAGTGTCCTTCGGTGTTTTATTCGGCCTATTTGCGGCTTTCTTTCGCGGAAAGGTACCCGATTACGGCGTAATGTTTCTTTCTATTTTGGGCATCTCCGTACCCAGCTTTGTATTCGCCGCATTACTACAGTATTTTCTAGCAATTCAATGGGGGCTCTTACCCATCACCGGCTGGGGTACGCTGCAGCATACTTTTCTGCCAAGCCTTGCCCTGGCCATGGGTCCGTTGGCAAAATACGCCCGGTACATGCGGGCCAATTGCCTGGATGTGTTGAATCAGGACTACATACTGACGGCCCAGGCGAAAGGGGCTTCCCAGTTTCGAATCATCCGAAAGCATATTTTCAGAAATTCCATCCTGCCTATTGTGACTCTTTTGGGACCTCAGGTGGCGATGATCTTTTCCGGGTCCTTTGTTATTGAACGGATTTTTTCCATCCCGGGGCTCGGCTCTTATTTTGTATCCTCGGTAACCGACCGGGACTACACCATGATCATGGGACAAACCATTTTTATTGCCAGTCTGTATATTATGTCCCTGGTGGTGGTAGACATTCTGTATGCACTGATTGATCCCAGAATAAAAATATCCGGGTCCTGATGGGCTAAACATTTTGGAGGTGACGTTTTGGAAAAAGATTATATAGAATTTCAAGTTGAAGATTTCCAGCCCTTCCGGCGGGAGGATGCCGCCGATGAGCTGGCGGGAAGACCCAGTATTTCCTATTGGCAGGATGCCTGGAGAAGGCTAAAAGCCAATAAAGTTTCTCTGATCGCCCTGGGGATTTTGCTGCTGTTGTTTATAATGTGCCTGATCGGTCCTTTTTTGACCCCCTATACCTACCACCAGCAGGACGCCTCGATGATCAATCAGTCCCCGTCGGCGGAGCACTGGTTCGGGACCGACAATCTGGGGCGGGATATTTTTACCCGGATCTGGATCGGCGGGAGGGTTTCCATCGGCATCGGTCTCATTGGAGCCTTAATTGACGTGATCCTCGGGACCCTCTACGGCGGGGTCGCCGGCTATTTCGGCGGCAAACTCGATACCGTGATGATGCGAATCCTTGAGATCCTGGTCAGCGTTCCCTATTTAGTGGTGGTGATTATTGTCTCGTTAATTATCGGCCAGGGAATTCCTTCGCTGATTATCGCAATGACGATTACAGGCTGGTGTCACATGGCCCGGCTGGTACGGGGACAAATCATGCAGATTAAAGAACAGGATTACATCTTAGCCGCTAAGGCTCTGGGAACCCATCCTTTTAAAGTGATTTTCCAGCATCTGATTCCCAATACCCTGGGGGTAATGGTGGTTGCCGCAACCTTTGATATCCCCTCCTTTATTTTTGGAGAAGCCTTTCTATCCTACATCGGTTTGGGGGTTCAGTCCCCGATGACCAGCTGGGGGGCCCTGGCTTCCGGCGCCCAGCAGAATATGGCTTTTTATCCCTATCAGATGTTCTTTCCTGCATTGATGATCAGTTTAACGATGCTGTCTTTTCAATTGTTGGGGGACGGTTTGCGGGATGCCCTGGATCCGAAACTACGAGAATAACAAAGGAGGTTGATTATGGAACCCTTATTGCAAGTTGAAAATCTTCAAATAAATTTTCACACTTATGCCGGAACCATACAGGCGGTACGAGGACTGGATCTCAGTCTCTATCCAAAGGATGTGCTGGTGGTCGTCGGAGAATCCGGATGCGGAAAGACCGTCATGTCCAAGAGTATTTTGCGGCTGCTGCCGAAAAAAATTACCAAAATACCCGATACCTCGAAGATCCTCTTTGAAGGGTCGGATTTGCTCCGATTAAAGGAAAAGGATCTTCGAAAAGTGCGGGGACGGGATATTTCCATGATCTTTCAGGATCCCATGACGTACCTGAACCCCACGATGACCATCGGGGAGCAGATCGCCGAGAGTCTGATGATTCATGAAAAATTATCGAAAAAACAGGCTATGGAAAAATCCATCGATATATTGGAGCTGGTAAGGATCCCGAACCCCAAGGAAAGAATCCGCCAGTTCCCCCATGAATTTTCCGGGGGTATGCGCCAGCGGGTGGTGATTGCCATTGCCCTGGCCTGCAGCCCCAAGGTTCTGATCGCCGATGAGCCCACCACGGCCTTGGATGTGACCATCCAGGCGGATATTATGGACCTTTTGCTGGACCTTCGGGAAAAACTGAATATGTCCATTATTCTAATCACCCATGACCTGGGGCTGGCGGCGGAAATCGCCACAAAGATTCACGTGATGTATGCCGGGAAAGTGGTGGAAAAAGCCACGGCGAAGGACCTCTTTAACCGCCCCGCCCATCCCTATACCCGGGCGCTTCTTCAATCCGTTCCCGATGTTGCCGGTCTTTCCAAGAGCCGTCTTTATTCCTTAAAGGGCCAGCCTCCGGACCTGTTGAATCCTCCCAAGGGGTGCGGCTTTATGAACCGCTGCGCCTTAGCGATGAATGTCTGTGCCAAACATGAACCCCCGCTTTATTCGTTGTCTAAGGACCATTCCTACCGCTGCTGGTTGGGCCATCCCCTGGGGGAAAACAATAACTCGGAGGAAAGGAGGGATTTCAATGTCTAATGTGTTGTTGGAAGTAGAAAACCTCAGCAAGGAGTTTAGGTTAAAGCGTAAACAAACCCTCTCCGCGGTAAATCAGGTGTCCTTTAAAATCCAAAAACAGGAAACCTTAGGGGTAGTAGGGGAGTCGGGCTGCGGCAAGACTACCCTCGGACGGACCTTGATCAAGCTCTATCAGCCCACCTCCGGCAAGGTTTTATTCGACGGAGAGGATATTTTCAACCTGAAGGGCAAAGCCGACCGGGCTTATAAAAAACGCGCCCAAATCATACTCCAGGACCCCTACGCCTCGTTAAACCCCCGAATGACCGTCGGGGATATTGTCTCCGAAGGTCTGGCCCTGCACGGAGGCTATCGGGGTAAAGCGAAAACCCGAAGGATTCAGGAACTGCTGGAGATGGTAGGACTTAACCGGGAACAGGCCTCCCGCTTTCCCCATGAGTTTTCCGGCGGGCAGCGGCAGCGCATCGGTATTGCCAGAACCTTAAGCGTCGAACCGGAGTTTATCGTATGCGATGAGCCGATTTCCGCCTTGGATGTGTCGATTCAAGCCCAGATCGTCAATCTTTTAATCGATCTGCAAAAAGAGCTGGGCCTTACCTATTTGTTTATCGCCCATGATCTTTCCATGGTTAAGCATATCTCCGACCGTATTGCCGTAATGTACTTAGGAAATATCGTAGAGCTGGCAGACAGCCAGGAGCTGTACCAAAACCCTCAGCACCCCTATACCAAGGCCCTGCTTTCATCGATGCCCAGCACCGATATTTTGAATCCTATGCGGAATCGACGAATTAAAATGTCCAAGGAAATTCCAAGTCCGATCAATATACAGAAAGGCTGTCGTTTTTATTCTCGTTGTGCTCAAGGAGATGAGCATTGTCGACTCCAAGACCCGGAACTAAAAACGCTGAATAGAAAACATCAAGTTGCCTGTCATAAAATAATCCTATAAAAGACACCGCCTTAGGACTTTATAGAATCCTACAGGCGGTGTCTTTTATAATGATTTTTTTCAAGTGACATAGCTTTCGTTAGCTGGTTTTCTACGTATTCTATATTGCCTGTATTTAGCTCCTCTTATCTAAAACTTCCATCCATTGATCAAAGTACTCGGGATCGATGGCGGTGCCCTTTGCTTCCGTTAGCTCTTCCAGGGCCTTTTCACAGGAGTAGACTTCTTGTCGGGTGCGGGTACTGGTTAGGTCATCATAGAGGTTGGCAAAGTGAATAATCTGAGACCACAGAGGGATTTCTTTTCCCTTCAGACCCTTAGGGTAACCCTTCCCGTCATAGCGCTCATGATGGGCAAGTAGAGTATCACTCAAAGGAATAAACTCTGTTGAGGAGTTAAAAATGGAGTAACCGATTTCACTATGCCGGGTGATTTCCTGCTCTTCCTTTTTATTCAGCTTTCCTTTTTTCAGTAACAGATCCTCCCTTATACTGATTTTCCCGATATCATGATAGTAGGCGGCTCTTTCCAGATTCTGAAGTTTTCTGCCTTCAATGCCCATAGAAACACCGATCCTTCGGGAAAGTTCTTTGATCCGCTCTGCATGGCGTTTTTCCTCGGGAGATCGAATAAATAACTGTTGTAAAATTCCATTGATATACTTTTTTCGTACGGTTTCCCGCTCTCGGAATTTCTGACGATACATGCGGGTTTCCGCTTGGCTTAGGGCATCCTCCATCGTGATGCGGGTATGTTTTTTGGTATAGGATCCCACTGAAAAGGATAAGGGCAGATTGCAAACGATTACCTCCTTTGCCAAGTCCTCCATTCTTTTTTGTATCTTTAAGGTTTCCTCCACTCCTGTTTCGGGAAGAAAAACCAGAAATTCATCTCCGCCGGTTCTGGCAACCAGGTCCTCCTTACGGGTGACCTGTTTCACTACTCGAGCCGTCTTTAAAAGGAGCTCGTCTCCCGCTTTATGACCGAAGGCATCATTAACCAGTTTTAATCCGTTGGCATCAATCATAATCATGGACAGGGGTAGATTTCTTTCCACATCCAATCGCTGCATCTCTTCCTCGATAAAATGGCGATTATACAGACCGGTTAATTGATCATGATAACTGAGATATCTCACCCGTTCCTCCGCTTCTTTAATATGGGTGATATCCACATCAATCCCCTGAAAGCTCTCCACCTCTCCCCGCTTGTTAAGGGTGCAAAACCCGTTGGTCATAACGCTGATCCGCCGTCCATCCTTGGTCTGTAGGGTGTGCTCAAAGTCGGAAACTGTTCCCCCCTGTTTTAGGATTTCTTCTCCAAAGGCTTTCAGCTCCTCCCTTTGATCCTCGGGAGCCAGTTCATAAAAAAACATTTTTCCTAAAAGTTCCTCTTCCTCATAGCCGAAAAGGGCTTTGGCCGAGGGACTGACGTAGGTAAACTGCCCCTTTGGATCCAGCTCAAAAACCAGGGCACGACTTCGTAAGGTAAGCTCTTCGTAGCGTTTTTCACTTTCTTTCAGGGCCTTTTTTATTTCCATGATATCCGTAATATCCTCAAAGGTTCCCAGCATACCAAATATCCGCTCTTTTTCATCATACAGGGGAATTTTGCTGGTTCGTACATATCGATGTTCCCCTTTCTCATTCACCACATTTTCGATAAAGTTGATTTTCTCCTCCCCGGTTTCCATTACGAATCGGTCATCTTTTTGATAATCCTCCGCGTAAAATTTCCAGGCCATTTCATAATCGGTTTTGCCGATAAGTTTTTCCGGTTCTTCCCATCCGGAATCCTTGGCAAAGGCTTTGTTACAGCCTAAGTATCGACAATTTCGATCCTTCCAGAATACCCTGAGGGGAATGGTGTCAATAACCTTTCGCAGTAAGTCTTCTGACTTTTTAAGGGCCCTTTGCAGGTCCCGGATATTTTTTATGTTCTGTTGTTCGTTCATTTGGTATCCCTGCCTTTCGGTACGTTTGCCTTTGCTATTATTATAACAGCTCTCCTACTTCAGGCCTAGTCTTATTTCTTTACTCCGCTGATTAGAAGCAACCAAATTCCGCTACTTTTCTCTTAACTCCGTATTTTCCTGTGACAGTTCATTAATTCGATGTTTCTGAGCACGAACCATGGTTATGTCCACAAAACTGATCACGATCCCTTTAATCCTGTCATCGGAAGTTCGGTAGGGTATAATCTTCATCAGATACCATCGCCCCTCCTTGCCTTTTACCTCTTTTTCGACTTTCTTCAGATTCTCAAGAACCCTTGCCCCGTCTTTTAGCAAATCCTTCACATCCAGATTGTGGGAAATATGACTAAGAGGCCGCCCCACATCCCCATCCAGAAGATTCAGCTGTTTTTTCACTCCCGGGGTAAATTTTCGAATTCGCATGTTTTTATCAATAAATATCGTGCCGATTTCCGTACTGTTTAAAAGATTATTCATATCATCATTCAGTTCCGTCAGCTCTTCGATTTTGTTTTGATACTCGGAGTTTACGGTATAAAGCTCTTCGTTTACGGACTGAAGCTCCTCATTGGTACTTTGAAGTTCCTCGTTGGAAGCCAGAAGCTCCTCGTTGGTAGCCTGAAGTTCTTCATTGGAAGTCTCCAGTTCCTCAATCGTTGCCTGCAGGGTTTCCTCTTTATGGTTTAGTTCGTACTCCAGGTCCGTAATTCTTCGGACGGAGTTTTCTTTTTCATCATAGACTTCTTCCAATCCTTGGGGTTTGGCCGTAGAATCCCTTTTTTCCACCTCCCCTTCTATAAAGGAAACAATCCAAAACTGCTCTTGGGAGGTTTTGCTGTAATAGGGCTTTATCACAAGCCGGATCTTTTTCTCCGAGAGCCGAATTCCTTTATAAGAAACACTCTCCCCCGTTGCCCTTGCCCGTTTGATTGCGGTATGCAGGGGAATGGACAGAGCCTTGTTAACCATTTTTAAAATATTAAAGCTTAAGCTATCCTTTGGCAGAGCCAGATAGGGGTTGACATCTCCGAAAACGTACACCAGATTATGTTCATCGTTAATGGCCACCGTTGCCGGTGCATAATCCTTCATTACTTCCCGGGCGATCTCTTCGTGAAAGGTTTTGTTTTGAATCTCCTTAAAATAGGTCCCTACTTTTTTACCCGGCGAAGGGGAGTGGATCTTTTTGATCGGGTCCCCTCGAAGGCTGCCCAGAATGTTCTTCTTATCCCCTTCTCTGACACGGTAGAGCTTCCATTTGCTCGATATGGTTTCAAAGGAATTGATCATATCTCCAAGGGATTCACTGGCTCCGAGAAAAAGATATCCCTTTTGCCTCAAGGCGAAATGGAAAAAGGAAAGCACCTTTTTTTGGGATTTGGGATCAAGATAGATCAAAACGTTCCGACAACTGAGAAGATCAATCCGATTAAAGGGAGGATCCTTTAGAAAGTTTTGTCGGGCAAACACCACCATTTCTCGAATTTCCGTTCGAACCCCTCACACGGGGACGGTTCATTTGTGAGGTTTCAAGCAACCACGCCATTTCATTAGTCCATTAATAATCTTAATGATAATAAAAAAACACTTTCCGTTCACATATTACTCCTCTTTAAAGTACTATTCTACAAAACCCTCTCCAAATCCTTTATTTTTTGAGAATTGGTTCCAAAAAAACCTTCGGCATTTTTCGCATAATAAAAGCTTCTTTTGAAATCAACCACAAATTGCAGTCGCCATAAAAGAAGCTTTACCTCAGAGCCTCACAATAGAAGGTTCTATTGTTAAGTTTTCAAGCAGATACCCTGCTACTTTCAATAAATATTTTTATCATTTTTATCTTTACAAGGGATTTTTCTCAATGACTTTTATTGTTTTTTGCACATCTTTCGCTTTTTATAAGTCAAAGGGACCGAACTGGTCCTTCCCAGCTTATAGTGTTTACAGGATTTCGGTCCATAGCAAAAAGATTCGAAGCGGTATTTTTTAATATCCCGGTCCAAATCCTGTTGGAACTCCTTATGATCAATCCCTCTTGCAAATCGGTTGAAATGATGAAAAACACCCGAACTATCAAGTGTGTTAACCACTTTTTCATTCTTCCATATCTGCATGTTCTTTTTTCTCATGAAATCCTTTTTGAAAAAAGATATTGTTCATTGCAAATACAAAACCTAGAATCATTGCAAAACCCATATCATTAAGGGAGTATACCTCAACGATAAATAATACAACAAGTAATACGATAACGACAGAAAAATAGTAAACTGTTTTTTTCCTTTTCAACTTCCCCGTTACCCTTTGAATCGGTTCAAAGGGTCTTAAAACACTTTTATTAACAGCTTCAAAGAAAAACGAAAACACTCCGATAATAATACCAGTTACTATAGCAAAAATAAATGGATTCATCAATACCATCTCCTCTCTTTTATATTTGATTTCAGATTTCTTGTGCAGACTTTGAATTATAAATAATGCCTCGGGATAAAATACTTCCCGAGGCTTGTAACAAATTGTAATTAATAAAATTCAATAAAACTACATCCCCCCTGTTGGTGGAAACACGGATACGGTATCTCCATCTTTTAAAGGTGTTGTAAGCTCTGCATCAAGACCATTGACTAACAAAATTTTAATATCTTCTTTGTTAACATTTAATGCTTCCACGGCCTGTTCAACAGTATCGCTGCCTGTTAAATCATACATGCATTCTTTGGTGCATACTTCTTTTTCCCGGCCTTCCCGCAGTTTTGAAAACAACTTTACTTTTACACCCATGAGAATCCTCCTTTCCATAAATAGTCTCTAAAGTAATTAAGCATTTTGTATGATATTTCGATTAATGGTATTCATTTTTTTACCCTAGGCTTGAAATTTGAAACTAAATTTTTTTCAAAATTATGATCATTCCGTTTACTGAGAGGTTTCCCGGGTATATGTGCCTTGATAAAAGAGGTAATATTATAAGCAAAATACTTTATACTAGGAGGTTACTAAATGAGATTTGAACCGCTACTGGAGAAAAATAAAATCCCGGATTTTCTGATTCGTTGGGGAGCTCGTCGTATGACATCAGCCAGATTGAAGGAAATAACATCCTACAGCGCAGAAGAGCATCAACAATATCTCACTCAATACATTGAGGATTTAACAAAGCAACCGATTGCAATAAATACTGCGGAAGCTAACGATCAACACTATGAAATCCCTACAGAATTTTTTCAGCATGTTCTAGGTACTCATATGAAATACAGCTGCGGATATTGGAATAATCCGGTTCCTTTTAAAGAACTGAAAGATCATTTAAGCGATGCGGAAGAAGCCATGCTAAAGTTGACATGTCAACGGGCGGAAATAGAAGATGGGCAAAATATTCTAGATTTAGGGTGTGGTTGGGGCTCTTTAGCGCTGTATATGGCAAAAAAATATCCTTCAGCGAATATTTGGGCGCTATCCAACTCCGCTACACAAAAGTCTTATATTGATGCCAAGGCTAAGGAGGAGAGTTTAGAGAATCTTACGGTGATTACGGAAGATATCAATGACTTTACCACGGAAGTACGCTTTCACCGTGTCATATCTATTGAAATGTTTGAGCATATGCGAAATTATGAACAGTTGATGAATAAAATTTCGGAGTTTTTATTGCTCAGGGGACGGTTATTTGTACATATCTTTACCCATCGAACCACGCCCTATGCCTATGAAGTGCGAAGTGATAATGATTGGATGACCCGACACTTCTTTTTAGGCGGCACTATGCCCAGCCGGGATTTGCTTCATTATTTTACCGATCGGTTTTCATTGGAAAGACAGTGGGCGATTTCCGGTATACATTACCAAAAAACCCTGGAAGCCTGGCTTCAACGTATGGATGAGCAAAAAGACATAATCATGCCTATTATGGCTGAAATAGAAGGGGAAGATGAAGCCTTAAAATGGTGGGTTTACTGGCGGGTATTTTTCATGGCCTGCGCCGAGTTCTTTTCTTTCCACGACGGAGATGAGTGGTTTATCAGTCACTATCTTTTTGAAAAAAATATGTTAATATCCTAAAAAAGAACGCTCTTGACTTTACGGCTTAAAGAGCGTTCAGTACGAACCTTTACAGATTCCCTGCAGCTTTTATTTTTACTCTAAGGCTGTTTCCTATAACCCTTTTTGCATTTGATTTACTACGGAATTGACCATTTTTTTTGGCAACCATGAGGAGGAAGCCTGCTCAGCAAGACTGAGCCGGTCATACACGGTGCTGACATCTTGGATTTTATCTTTGTTAAATTTGTAAGAACACATCGTCAGGAATGTCACCTTCTCCCCTTGCATTACTCCGGATATTTCATGCTCATAAATAGCTCGATCCCCTTGAATCACTTTTTCCGAACCCACATCTCTGAATTTCAGATTCGTTGTGTTTTTATGGAACCAGTCCAAGTATCGGTTCATCTCTTCCCGTCCACAGAAACTTCCATGAGGGTTGTGCCAACAGAAGTCATCGGTTATAAGAGACATCAATTTTTCCCGGTCCTGCTCTTCCAAGGATTTCACAAAATCGTTCATCATAGCTACTTTTTTCTCATCAGACATTTTTTCACCTCCTTTTCCGATTCAGCCGATTGAGGTTGCAGAGACACTGTAAAGAAACCTAATGACAAAAACAAAAAAACCGACCTGTTAGGCCGGTTACGCTACTCACTCCTCCGTAACAGGAAGCGTCCAAATCTGGTTACGGGATCTTCGTGTCCTCTTAAGTTTCTCCTCGAAATGCATGTTTGTTTGGCTTATACCCCATTTGGTTAATAATTAACAGAACATTCTTAAAAATCAACAGATATCTTAACCTGCCCGCTCTTCCCTTTCTTTTTTGGAAAACTGGGTGTGATAAAGCATACTGTAGTAGCCTTTTTGATCCAAAAGGGTCTGATGATCTCCCCGCTCGATGAGTTTCCCCTCCTGAATGACAAAAATCTCATCGCTGTCTTCAATGGTGGAGAGGCGGTGGGCGATGGTGATGCCGGTTTTCTCTTTCATCATCTCTTTTAAGGACTCTTGAATCAGCCGCTCGCTTTCCGTATCCAGGGCGGAAGTGGCCTCATCCATCAGTAGAATAGGACTATCCTTTATGATGGCTCTAGCAATGGAGATCCGCTGTTTCTGTCCTCCCGAAAGTCCGAGACCCCGTTCTCCGATCACGGTATCGTAGCCTTTTTCCAACTTTATAATAAAGTCATGGGCATTGGCTCTTTTCGCCGCTTTTTTGATTTCTTCCTCACTGGTATTTTCCCTGCCGTAGGAGATATTCTCCCCAATGGTTCCCGTAAATAGATAGGGATTCTGGGATACATAGGCTAACTCTTTTCGAATATCCCGAATCTCGGTGTCCGCCGTGGAACGGCTCCCTACAATGATTTCTCCCTGATCGATTGAATAAAGGCCTAAAAGAAGCTTTAAAATCGTGGATTTTCCCCCGCCGCTTTCTCCCACTAAGGCGATGGATTTTCCTTTTTCCATGGCAAAGCTTAGATTATTAATAACCGGGGTTGCTTGATCCTTTTCATAGGAAAAGCGAACGTTCCGAAATTCAATGTATTCAGGCTTACCAATTTCCCGTTGCTTCCCGGACTCTTCGATTCTTGGATTGATCACAGAAGGTTCATTATCTTCATCGATGATTTCAAACACCCGGTCCAATGAAGCCCTGGCTCCTTGTAAGGACTGATTAAACTGGGGAAGGAAGTTCAGCACTGAGTTAATGGCCCCTTGAAGATTGGTAAAGGCCACGACTACACCGATACTCATCCATCCCAGGGTGATAAAAAGAATTCCGAAGACGATGATGAACAAAAAACTGCTGGTAAAGGCCAGGTTGCTGAGGATTCGAAGCTTCGCCTGCTGTCGGCTTCTTTGATAGGCTTTTTCATAGACCCCTTCGTTTACTTCCTCCATTTTTTCCTTTAATAAGTTCTCAAGGTTATAGGACTTCATCACCTGAAAACCTTGAAAAATATCCGTAAGATTTTGGGTGAACAATGATTTTCTGTTTTGCACTTCATCACTGAGAACTTTCATTTTTTTCGCCGACCCCTGATTCAGCTTAAAGATTACCAGGGTAAAAATCAAAAATACGATGGCCAGCCGATATTCCAGCACAAACATATAGATAACGGCGGCGGTTCCTAAAATCAATAGATTGGCAAAATTTAAGAAACCTTCCTTCAAAAAAGTCTCGAATTCTGTTAGATCGTTGGTCAGTCTTGAAATGGTATCTCCCGAGTGCCGGCTTTTATGATAGGTATAGGGAAGATTCATGGTTTTCGCAAAAGTTTCCCGGCGGAGTTTTCCCATCAGCACCGCAATGTTTTTTCGCCCGAAGTAGGCAAAGATCGGTGTGGTAATAAAAAGCAGAACCACAGTAATTCCGGAGATGATTACCACTCGGTAAATCAGCGCAAACTCCCCTTCTGCGGCGTAGTCAAACACGTACATTAACAGGGTGGCTAGGGTCAGATTTACCAGGGCATTCCCAAGTCCTAATAGAATAAAGGGGAGGATGAACTTCAAGACTTTACTTTTTTGGTTGTCAAAAATTCGTAGTATCTGCTCCTTCAATTACATCGCCTCCCTTTTTCCGTTTTCCATTTGTTTTTGATAAAGGCTTCGGTAATAGCCGTTGCTTTTAATGAGTTCTAAGTGACTACCCGTTCCTACGATCTCTCCATCTTTTAGAACAATAATCTCATCGGCGTCTTTAATTGTGGATAACCGGTGGGCAATAATGATGGATGTTTTTTCTTTTAACTCGCTGTCCAAAGCCTTTTGAATCAAGCTTTCCGATTCATTATCCAGGGCCGAGGTAGCTTCATCCAACAAAACAATATTACTGTCCTTCAGAAAGGCCCTTGCTAAGGAGATTCGTTGTTTTTGTCCTCCGGACACCCGGTCTCCAAGTTCTCCCACCACCGTATGGTATCCCCGATCAAGATTTTTGATAAATCCGTGGGCATAAGCCTTTTCTGCAGCACTGATGATTCCACCTTCACCGACTTCAGGCTTCCCGTAACGAATATTTTCCTCTACATCTCCGGGAAACAGATACACCTCCTGAGGTACGAAAGCAATATTTTGGCGAAGGGCCTTTAAATTCCAATCGGAAAGATCCTTTCCCCCGATTTCTATTTTCCCCGAAACCACGGGGTAAAAACCCAGCAAAAGCTTGCTAAGGGTGGTTTTCCCGCTTCCACTTTCTCCCACCAAGGCGATCTGTTGGTTCTTTTTAATACTGATGTTGATGTTTTTCAGGGACGGCTCCGTAGCACCGGGATAGGTAAAGCTTAGATTTCGAATGGCAATGACCTCTTGATCAGACTGCTTTTCCCACCGAAAGTTCTCATCAAAAGCCAAAACCTTTCCGCCGGTTCGCTCCTCGCTTAAATTGATTACACTTTTTACCCGCTTGTAGGCCGCCAAATCCCCTTTTCCGTTTCCAATCAGCATTGGAATTTGAGATAAGGGAAAGGATAAATAGTTTAGTAAATTGGTAAAGGCAATTAAGCCTCCCAGGGTTAAATCACCGATGCTGATAAAATAGGCACCAAAACCGAAGGTGATGAAAAAGGGCAGGATGGAGACAATCCCCGACAAGGAGTTGATAAACGCCTTACTTTTCGCCACGGCGGTATCCTTTTGCACGCTGTTTTCCACTTCCGGTGTATACTTTTTCATTAATCGGTCATTCAGATGAAAGGCTTTTACCACTTCAATCCCCTTAATGTACTCCGTGTTCATGGTATTGATTTTTCCCATGGCTTCGCTGTATTCCGTGGTCTTTTTACCGATGGGCTTGCCGATGATATTGGATACCACCAGGATGACCGGGATCATGGCGACGGAAATCAGCGTCAGAATCCAGTTTAAATACAGTAGATAAGCCAAGGATAATACCGCTGTCAGGGGTACAAAAATAAAGTTATGTACCCGTTCCTTGGTAAATGTTTGAATTTTGTTTAAGTCATTGGTCAACTTCGAGATAAAATCTCCCGAATGGGCTTTCTCCACTTCTTCCACGGAGGTATCCATCAGCTTATCCGTGGACTCTTTTCGTAGATACTTCAAGTTCTTTTCCGAATATTTTTCCGAAGCCAGGGTCCGAAAATAAATCAAAACTAAGTCCACAGCAAAAATAAGGACCATCACCCCCAGCATCCCCATGCTGAAATCATTTTCACCCACCAGGGAGTCCATTAAAACCCGCAAATAATCCGCAATTACGATTTGTATTAAGGACAAAAATATGGTTGTCACCAATACCCCCGTCAGTAATCCTTTATAGGGTAAATCTTTGATCATCTGTAATAAATCCTTCAAGAATGAAGTCTCTTTAGCTTTCTTTTCTTTTCCCAATGCTCCGCCTCCTAGAATGATTGTGTCTTATCTGTATATCCATATTCTATATGAACTTCATCTTTTAATGAACCCTCTTGGGACAGATATTCTCTCCGCCTTGAGGCTGAGAGGGATTGAAAAAAACGCCGTTTTCCTAATGGAATTCAGCGTTTTACAAATATTAATTATGCTAATTTTAGTTACAATAATGCTGTCTAAGCGACCAAGCAAAGGATGAGACAGGGACTTATCTTTCCCTAGTCTACCAATCCCGATCCCAATTATTGTTTAGATGAATCTCGTACAATAAATCCCGTAGCGCTTTGCTCTCAACATCGGGAAGAATTTCCCTATATACTTCTTCTGCTGAATCTCTACTTTCGATTAACAAGGCTTCCATCAGTTTTTCCAATCGAGTTTCATCAGCAAAGGATAGCCCTTCTTCAGAAAGAGCCTGAAGCGCTTCTTCGGTTCTTAAGGGATCCATGCGGTATATATGGAACCGGCTATCCCGTAGCCTTTTCGAAGCTCTTTGATAATCTCCTAGTAAAAGGTCCAAGTAAAGTACTTTCGAAGATAAGGCGTCTTCATTTTCTTCATAAACCGTCAAGGCGCTTTCCCAGTCTCGATCGATTAGATAAAGGTTCGCCCGAACTTGCTGAATACTATACGGCTCCTCTGGTTCTTCAATTTCTTGAATCAAATTTTCGATTTTATTACGATTTTTTTCCAACTCTTCTAAGGATAAACGTCCGATAATCATCTCCAGGTTTTGAGAGTGTCCTGTTTCCTCGAAATATTCCTTTGCGAAGGACAAAGCTAAGCTCGGATCTTCTTCTCCTCTTTTCCATCCGTAATGATACAAGAGACTAAGAGTTCTAAGGGCTTCTTCTCGAATTTCTTCATCATGGAGATGATCTTTATAAAAGGTGATGGCTTCCGGATAATCTTCATTTAAAATCAGCTCTTCTCCTTCTGTGAGCTCCCCTTCTAAGGTAAAGCTAGGAACCTCGTTGTAATCTCCCCGCAGCGCAAGACTGGAAGTAATTTCTTGCCCAGCCTCATCAAAAGCTTTAATGATCATGGGGTACTCCACACCCGGCAAGATTGGTCGCAGTACTGCTGTGGAACCTAAAAGCATGTCCTCATCGCCGTAAGTAACGATTCCTCCGATAATTTTTTGATTGATACTTGAAACTGTAAAATTTCCCTGGTTTTCAGTAATTTTTTCTTCCCCATCGGATGTAATTAAGGGACGTTGTGTGTGTGATCCTGATTTTTCCATCGGATTGCTAAAAGAGAGAAATTGTACTTGATAGTAGGCTGCCCCCGGAACCGATTCCCAAGAAAGATTAAATTCCTCTTCTTCCGTAACCGTATATCGATCTTTCACATCATTAAACTGAATAGGTTCTATAAATGACAACTCCATATAATGGTCCTCTTCCAGTAATAGATATCCCTTCGCCAAATCCCCTTGATTTTGAACATAATATTTATCGTGGATCCGGCTGGTGTCGATACCGATTCCCACATCATAACTTCCTCTTCGAAGACCGATGGTTTCAAAATAGCCCCCTTCATCGGTGATGGCCACAAATCTTTCTCCCCTACTACTCCATCCCGAATCCAGTCCGCTTTTCACGTAGATCTCCACAAAAGGCATGGGTTCTCCTTCAAAGACAACTCTCCCGGAAAGGGTAAAATCTCCGGAGATATCCTTACGGTAATTATTCATCCAATACTTCTGATTAGAAAAAGCACCTGTTCCAAATACTGAACGTTCTAGAGCTTTAGAATCCTCGGCGTACAACGCCCTTGCCTGAGTTATATGTTCCTCTGCACTTTCTAGGTCCCCATCCCGCAAAGCAATTTCTGCAAGTAAAACTTGTTGCTCTCTCTGATAATAATCAGGATCAATTTCCTCTTCCAGCAAGACTTTTGCCCTCTTCATATCACCAAAGTATATCTGAAAATAAGCCTCATAAACTAATTGGAGTTCCTGAAATTCTTTGCTTTCTCCAACCTCCATATTCAACCAACTATTAAAACCCTCGGCATCGCCGGTGGCAATAAGAAGATCCATCAATAATCGATAGGCTTCGATGTAGATGACTTCATGGTTTTCCAGGTTCTTCTGACGATTTAATCCTTCAATAATAAGTGTCTTCGCTTTTTCCATATCCTCCGGGCGATTGTTGGAACCTCCACCGCTGAAACTATTAAACCTTCCATAACGATGGAATCCATCAATTAAGCTCTCTGCATATTCTACCCGAGCTGAGAAAGATGGATTCCCGAAGTTTTGGTCTAGATACCGCTCATAAAAAGCTTCCGCATAGGGAGAATCCATATGATTGAGTGCTCTTGCAATTATAATATTCCCCTTGGGAAGCAGGACAAATACCATTAGTAGAAACCCCAGACTGAAAAGGATTAAGGTTTTTACTTTAAGTTTAATTTTCATATGCTACATCCTCTCCTTCCCCGTTGTAAGGAATCCACAGTTGGGATCCTCCTACTTCGATTATTCTTCCTTCCGGTCTGGGCTCATAGTTTAATGGCATCACATTTATGGCAATCAGTAACAGTGATGCAGCCAATACCGGCACTAAGGGAATTTCAATTTCCCGGTTTAAAAAGTGACGGATACTATGAATAACTCCATTGGAACTTGTTTCAGTTTTAATTTTTTCTCCTTCTGTATCAGCATCATCGGTGGCTGTGCAATTTGCGCTATCCTCTATTGCTGAATGATTGTATATTGTATTATTAAGACTTTCCTCAGCTGCTACTTGTTTCATCTGCACAATTAATGAACGTCTAAACTCCTCTGTAAGATGTAAATTTTTCTTTTCTTCAGCGTAAGCGGATTTCAGAGTGTTTTCTATGACTTCATTTGACTCTTTATCCATCTCATAACTCAAATCATGGACAAATTCATGAACTGTCTTTTCTTCTAATTTTTGATTTACTTCTAAATCTTTTTTACTATCCAATTTTTCATCCTGCAATCTATTTGTATCAAATGGTTTCTTTTTCATGGAAAACCTCCCTTTCGATCAGCTTCTCTTTCAAAGCCTGTTTTCCCCGGAACAGCTTACTCTTTATGGTTCCTTCCTTTTCTTCCAGCACTTCCGCAATTTCTCTGATTTTCATCTCTTCAAAGTAAAACAGCACCATTACTTGTCGATAGATCAGGGGAACTTCTTTAATGCACTCCTTTACCTGGTGGTGATGAAAGTTTTTTAATACATCGGACTCCACGTGACTTTTTCCTATCTGAAGGTCTTCGATTTCCATTAGATCTTCCCGTTTCTTTTTAAATCCGTCCTTCATCAGATTAATGGCGATGCGGTATACCCAGGTGTAGAGTTTGCTATCCCCTTTGAAATTTTTTATATGTTTTATCACTTTTAAAAACGTATCCTGCACCAAGTCCCGTGCTGTAGCTTCATCTTTTACGGTAAAGTATAGACTGCGGTACAGTCGATCACCGTAGCGCTGTACAAACTCTTCAAAGCCTTTTTCGTCTCCTCTTTTCAAGGCGGAGATCAGCTGTTTTTCTTCCATAGGCACCCCCATTATGTATGACGTATTACTTCTTAGACCTTATTATACTAAAAAGGTTGCGTAAATTGGCAAAAAAATAAAAACGCAACATTCTCAAAAAAAATGTTACGTTTAATCTAACTAATTTAATTAATCAGCTGCTTTGCTCAACTAATTGAATCTTCATGCCATTGGGGTCTAAAATATAAATAAACCGTGTGCCCGGTTTTGGCTCAATCGGTCCTGCAATAATGTTTATTCCCTTATCCACTAAAAACTTCATGGTTTGATCTAAAGAATCTACACGAAAACCCCAAGAAATATCAAGATCGAGGTTAATGGTTTTTTTCGATTGATCGGAAATCAACTCGATCAGGGTTTCTCCTTTTCCCAAAAATGCAATTTCCGTACCGGGTCCGGCCTCAAACCGCTGCTTGATAGGAAGCTCAATCACCTCTTCATAAAATTTTACGGATTCATCCATATCTTTTACATACAATGTACTCCAACAAAAATCCATATTTATTCCTCCTTTGCAGTTCCATACCTTAAGTTCATACCCAACTTTCTCTAATTAATCAAAATTTCTAAAAGGCTCAATATAAAATAACTAGTATTTCTCTATGTAAAAACTCATTGACAAAAAATCAATTCAGCAGTATCATAAGTATATGCTTATATATTGATAGATTGTCATTAGAGAGGATGAGTTCTTATGTTAGAGTTTTTAAATAGTATCTGGAGTATCTTTACCGCCATTTTACAATTCACCTGGTTGTATGAGGGTGTGGCCTACCTCGTAGAAAATGTTTTTCAACTGTCCATGGACAGTAATCTAGGTTCTTCTATTCATTTTTTCATTTATGACGTTATTAAAATTTTAATTCTCTTAAGTATTATGATCTTTATTATCTCTTATATTAGAAGTTACTTCCCACCCGAACGGACAAAAAAGATTTTGGAAAAACTGGGAGGCATTAAAGGAAATATTATGGCATCCCTACTGGGAACCCTAACTCCTTTTTGCTCTTGCTCGTCCGTACCGATTTTCATCGGTTTTGTAGAGAGTGGCGTTAATCTTGGTATGACCTTTTCTTTTCTGATTACCTCTCCCCTAATCAACCAGGGAGCCATTATCGTTCTCCTTGCAGCATTTGGCTGGCGGGTAGCCGTGCTGTATATCATAATGGGTGTCATCATCGGAATCATCGGAGGCATCGTAATCGGAAAACTTGGCTTGGAAGATCAAGTGGAAGGTTATGTATATGAAATGAAAACCGGTGGCGGAGAAATTGAAACCCTCACTCGAAAAGAACGGATCGATTATGCGGCAACAGAAGTAAAGAATATTGTCAGTCATGTTTGGCTATATCTGCTTATTGGAATCGGTCTTGGTGCTGCAATTCACGGATGGGCGCCGGAAGAAATCCTAACTCGATATGCCGGTCCGGAAAATCCCTTTGCAGTACTGGTAGGAGTAGCCATTGGAATCCCCCTTTATGCCGACGTTATTGGAACTATTCCCATTGCAGAGGCCTTAATTGGCAAGGGCATGGGTATGGGAACGGCCCTTTCTTTTATGATGGCTGTTGCGGCTCTTTCAGTGCCTGCCTTAATTCTTCTTCGAAAAGTCATCAAACCGAAACTTTTAGGAATATTTATTGCGATCACAGGATTCAGTATCATATTGGTAGGATACGTTTTCAATTTTATTCTCCATTAATTCCTACATTTTATTTATCATATTCTTTCGTTTAAGCAATACAAATAAAGAATGGGATTGCAAAATCAACACCAAATAAATTATAATGTATTTAAAGGAGGCGGTATTATGAAAATTGAAATTCTAGGAACAGGGTGCAAAAAATGCAAGAAGCTAGAAGAAAACGCTAAGGAGGCTGTACAATCCCTAGGGGTTGAAGCCACAGTAGAAAAAGTAGAAGATATGAAAACCATTATGGAGTACGGCGTTATGAGTACTCCCGGTTTAGTTATTGACGGCGTAGTAAAAAGTACTGGTAAAGTGTTGAAAGCAGAAGATATTAAAAAGTTTCTATAATAATTTTATACCATCTATTCACACTATTCACACTCCCGAAAAGCATTAGCTTTTCGGGAGTGTTTTATATTGTTTGTTATTTCATATCGGCCTCTACTGTTTTTAGTTAATTATTTGTTAAATTTTCGAAGTATCATTGACAATCGGCATAGATCAATTTATTATTAGTATATACTTATAATTCATTTCAATCATATAAGGTGGTGAAAAGATGGATGAACTATTTAAAGCTCTAGGAGATGAGAATCGTTTGCGGATTTTACATTTATTAGTGCACCGGGAATTATGCGTATGCGAAATCGAAGAAATTCTTCAGACTACCCAATCCAATGCATCAAGACATTTAACAAAACTAAAACTAGCGGGAGTTATTGCCTGTAATAAAAAAGCCCAATGGGTGTATTATCATATTCACCCGGAGTTTAAAAGCGCTCACTCCTCTCTTTATAAATATCTAAGAGAAAAACAGGAAACCGGAGCCATTTATCAGAAAGACTTAAAGACCTTACAAGTTTTTAACAAAAAACAGGAAAATTGTAAAACCTTAGTTTAAGCTCGCAGCTAAGTTTACTGTCATTCAGTACTTATTCTACGATATATTACTAATCAAATTACTAGGAGGCGATCATTATGAGTCAAAAGAAAAAAGAATCTGCTAGACAAGGAATGGACTTTTTCAGTCGAAATCTAACTCTTTGGGTAGCCCTTTGTATTGTTATCGGGGTAGCCATCGGACAATTTTTACCCGTAGTACCTGATACGTTAGGACAATTCACTGTATATGAAATCTCAATTCCCATTGCGGTATTAATTTGGTTGATGATTTATCCAATGATGCTTAAAATTGATTTTAAAAGCATTGTGGCCGCAACAAAAAAACCCAAAGGTCTAATTGTAACCTCTACCGTAAATTGGTTAATTAAGCCCTTTACCATGTATCTGATTGCTGCATTTTTCTTTAGATTTGTGTTCCAGGCCTTTCTACCAACGGAACTTGCCAATCAGTATTTAGCAGGAGCTGTGCTCTTGGGCGCTGCCCCTTGTACTGCTATGGTATTTGTTTGGAGCCACCTAACCGACGGTGATCCGGCCTACACCTTAGTACAGGTTGCGGTAAACAATCTGATTTTATTGGTAGCCTTTACCCCCATCGTTGCTTTCTTACTAGGTGTATCCGATGTATTTGTTCCCTACGGAACCTTATTCCTATCGGTTGCTCTGTTTATTGTAATTCCCTTAGTAGGAGGGTTTATTTCTCGAGAACAAATCATTAAGAATAAAGGCATCGAATACTTTGAGAATGTATTTCTTAAAAAATTTGATAATATCACCATGGTCGGACTGCTTCTTACCTTGATTTTAATCTTTACCTTCCAGGGAGAGGCTCTGGTAAACAATCCTATACACATTGCCTTAATAGCCGTACCGCTGATTATTCAGACCTTCTTCATCTTCAGCATCGCCTACGGTTGGGCAAAAGCCTGGAAGCTAACGCACAATGTGGCCTCCCCCGGAGCCATGATCGGTGCCAGTAACTTCTTTGAACTGGCCTTGGCCGTATCTATTGCCCTGTTCGGACCACAACATCCTGCAACACTGGCCACGGTGGTCGGGGTTCTGGTAGAAGTGCCGCTGATGCTGACACTGGTTCGAATTGCTAACAAAACCCGCCACTGGTTCCCCCAAAAGGAGGGAGGCAATGTTGGGACTAAGTCTTCGTAGCGGAGGGACTAGATAAACCCTTTCCTGTAGTTAGCCTGTATGTTTCTTATGAAAAATCAAAGGAGGTTTTTTATATGCTGTTTGACAAAGTATTATTAGCTACGGATTATTCTCCGGCGGCCGAAACCCTTTTTCAATGTCTGCCGGAACTGAAAAACTTCGGACTAAAGGAAGTTATTCTTACCCATGTTGCGGATACTCATTCTGCCGGTGGAAATGTGGTGGAATTTCAAAAGCACAATGAAAGAAAACTTGAAGCTTATAAAAAAGAACTCGAAGAATTGGGCCTTTCCGTTACGGTTAAGGTACCTATTGGATTCATCGGAGAAGAAATCAACCGTATCGCCGATGAAGAAAAGGTTTCCTTAATCCTTACGGGATCAAGGGGAAAAGGGATCATTCAGCGACGGCTCCTGGGTAGTTCCACCACGGATATTCTTAGGAAAGCTGCCACACCGGTGCTTGTGGAAAAATGTAAAAAAACCGGTCCGAACCAATGCGAAGCTTTATGCAAGCAGAAATTTTTAAAAATCCTAATCCCCACGGATTTTTCAATCCATGCGGATAAAATGGTTAATAAAATTAAAGAGATCAAGAATCTCCAGGAGGTCGTTCTTCTTTCTGTTATTGAAAAAGGAGAAACTGCGGAAGAAGTTGCTGAGAAAAAGAACGACTTAAAAGACAAACTATCTACTATGCAAAAAGAATTTGAGGATATAAACTTTACCGCCACCACCGAAGTTCGGGAAGGTAAGGCTTCGGATAATATTCTGGAAATCGCCGCTAAAGAAAATATTACCCTCATTGCAATACCGAAAAAAGGTGCCGGCGATATGAAGGAATTATTAATCGGTAGTACCGCCGATGCCGTAGTTCGAAAATCCAAAGTTCCGGTTTTGGTGTTCCCTGAAGAAAACTCCTGATTCGTTCAGAAGTTTTCCCAAGTCTTTAACCGAAATATTATCGTAAACCCTGCTTAATTACATTTTTATAACCCTAAAGTGGAAACTTTAAGATGGAACTTTAAAGTCGAAAGGATGAGCAAAATGAAAATTCAAGTATATGATCCTCCAATGTGTTGTTCTACAGGAATATGTGGTCCCAGTGTGGATGATAAATTAGTCCGGTTTAATGAAAACCTTAAAAAAATAGAAAATAAGCACCCGGATACAGCGGTGGAAAGATATATGATTACCCAACAACCTTTGAAATTCCGAGAAAACCAGGAAGTCTTCAAGTTGGTAAAGGAGAAAGGACGGGAAATTTTACCCATTACCACAGTCAATGACAAGATCATCAAATATGGTGATTATCCTGATATAGAAGAAATCGAAAACGCACTATAATATAAGGAGCTGAAAACTATGGACACACAATATATTCTTTTTTCCGGTAAAGGCGGTGTAGGAAAAACCTCTATGGCCTCCACCACCGCCGTTCATCATGCTAATCTCGGCCACAAAACCCTGCTTGTCACCACAGACCCCGCTGCCAATCTTTCCGACGTGTTTGAGCAGGAAATCGGCCACCGCATTACGGCCATTGATGGGGTTGAGCATTTAGATGCGATGGAAATTGATCCCGATAAAGCCACGGAAGAATATAAGGAACAGTCCCTCGCCCCTATGCGGGAGCTTTTCGATGATGAAATGATTCGAATTGCCGAGGAACAATTGAGCGGACCTTGCACGGAGGAAATGGCAGCTTTTGATAAGTTTATCGACTTTATGGATAATGATGACTACGATGTTGTCATTTTCGACACCGCTCCTACAGGACACACCATCCGACTGCTGGAACTGCCTGTAGACTGGTCCAAACATATCGAAGAAAGCTCGAAGGGTAGCGGCAATACCTGCATGGGGCCGGTGGCAATGCTAACGGAAAGCAAGGAAAAGTATGACAAAGCCATTGCTGCCCTTCGGGATAAAGAAAGAACCGATTTTATCTTCGTCATGCAGCCGGAATCCTCTTCCCTGGAAGAAACGCAGCGGTCCTCGAAGGATCTTCAGGAGCTTGGCATCTATACCGGTCACTTAATCATTAACGGTTTAATCCCGAAAGAAGAAACGGTTATCCCCTTTTTCAAAGGAAAATATGATCGACAGCAGGAAATTATTGAAAAAACCCGGAGCAGCTTCAGTGAGGTTCCGATTAAAACCATGGAGCTTTTTGATAGTGAGTTAAAAGGTGTTTCCATGTTTAAGCAGTGTGCTGAAAGACTTTATCAAGAGGAGGCTGTTTATGAACCTCAACCATAAGATCCTGTACCCTGTTAAGGGACAACAAAAAAACATTTTCTTCTCCGGTAAAGGAGGGGTCGGAAAAACTTCCATGGCTTGCATCACCGCTGTGGAGACTGCTAAGAAAGGCTTTAGAACCCTTCTTCTTACCACGGATCCCGCCTCTCATATCGGAAATGTGTTGGACTGCCCGATCACCGATGAAATTACCAATGTGCATAACCAGGAAAACCTTTATGCGGTCAAAATCGATCAAAAAAAAGCTACGGAAGAATATAAAGAGCAGGTTTTACAAGATGCAAGAGATAAATTTGATCAGACCACGATTATGGCTATGGAGGAAGAATTAGACTCCCCTTGCACCGAAGAGATGGCCTCTTTTCAAAAGTTTGTGGACTACGCCGGAGGTTCCGACTACGAAGTCATTGTAGTGGATACCGCACCCACCGGTCACACCCTTCGACTATTGGAACTGCCCATGGACTGGAGCAAACAGATTCAGATGAAAGCCGGAGTTTCCACAGAGATCAGCAAAGAGGACCAGATCCAAAAAGACCGGTTTGACCGGGTAATCAACATGATGAAAAATCCGGAACAGACTACTTTCTCTTTCGTAATGTATCCGGAAAAAACCCCCATCGCGGAAGCCTATCGAGCATCAGAGGAACTAAAAACCTTGGGCATTTCGACTCAACTGGCGGTTGGAAACTTAGTAATTCCCGAAGAACACGCCATTACCCCCTTCTTTAAAAACCGGCGGGAAATGCAACTTAATTATTTAGAGGAAATGAAAGAGACTTTTCCTGAGTCGGCGCACTTGGAAGTGCCCATGTACGGTGAGGAGATAAAAGGGCTTTACATGCTAAAAGAGATCGGTGAAAAAATCTTTAAGTAAATTTATTAAGTAATTTAGTGAGCTTTATGAATCTTGACAGTACAAACCGTATAATGATTGATATTATTTGGTTTTACTAATAAATTATTAAGCAAGTCATAATACTCTACAAAACTAGGAGGAATTTAACTATGAAGGAAAAAGTCAATGTGTTAATGTTCGGTATGAAAAACGATCCGGTATCGGAAGCCTGCGGCTGAGGTCCGAGCACAAGCTGCGGTCCTAGTGAGGATCCAAGTACGAAAGAAGTTTTTGAAGGCATGGTAAAGGCAATCGAAAACAGTCCCCTTGCCCAACAAACCGCAACAAAGTTTGTGGATTTAATGGATGATAAAGCGGATAATTATCCAGAGGAGTTGAAATTCATCGATAAAGGCTATCAGCTTCCCATTACCTTTATCAACGGCAAAGCCAGCTTTTCCGGTAAGGTGGATGAAGCAAAGCTTATTGAATATATTGAGCAGGCTGGAAAGGCTTAATAAATAAAGTTCCTTAAATAGCCTTTCTCGTAATTTGGAACTTGATTACAAATACCACTTACGGAGATTCTCACCGAAGTTAACCCTCGATGAGAATCTTTTTTGTATTTTTATACATAAAAGCTTTTGATTATTACATTTTTTTATGATATTATTTAATAGTTAAAAATCATATCACAATATAAGGAGTGATCTTATGGCAAAAAATACAGAGGGTCCTCAGAGCAATGTTATTTTTGAAAGAAAATCTTTATTGAAATTTGCTTTACCTTCATTAATCGGTCTCATTTTATTCGTTATCCCCCTACCCTATGACGGAAACTTCACCATCGGCGTCGGCCGGATGGCGGATCTGTTCCGGGAATCCTTCGGAGACATGTTGCCGGCACTGATGGTTGCCGTGGTAAGCCTCAGTGCTCTCTTATCTCTGATCGTCGCGGCGGCAAAACCAAAACTTGTGATGCATCACCCTTTTTTAAAGAACCTATTGGCTGTCGGCCCCTTATGGTTGATCTCCAGAGTGTTAGGGGCTTTTTTCATTCTTATGACCTTTTATGAAATCGGACCGGGTTTTGTCACTTCCGGCGCTACCGGAGGCACTATCCTTTATGAACTTCTTCCTACTTTGGCCACCTGGTTTTTCTTCGCAGGCTTTTTACTTCCCCTGCTGTTAGACTTCGGTGCCATGGATTATCTTGGAACCCTCATTCGAAAGCTTATGCGCCCCTTGTTCCGAGTGCCGGGAAGATCCGCTATTGACGGCATTGCCTCCTGGATTGGAAGCGGACCCGTGGGAGTTGTGTTAACGGATAAACAGTATCAAAAACGTTTTTATACGGCTCAGGAGGCCAGTATCATCTCCGTTTGTTTCTCCATCGTATCTCTTCCCTTTGCCGTGGTTGTGGCTCAGTTCCTTGAACTACAGCATGTGTTTTTACAGTTTTATTTTACCATTTCCTTTGCAAGTTTTATCGCCGCCTTAATCCTTCCTAGAATCCCGCCCCTTACAAAGAAGTCAGAGGATTATTATGATGGAGGGGAGAAAAACATCAACGAAGAAGTCCCTGATGACCGAAGTCTTCATAACTATGCGGTGGAAAAAGGTATTCTTCGGGCCAAGGATGCCAACGGCGCCACCGGGGTAATCGTAGACGGGACAAAAACCGTAATCGACATCTATTTAAGTCTTATGCCCCTGGTTATGGCCTGGGGGACATTATCCCTGATCATCGTGGAACATACCCCGATTTTCACATGGATATCCTATCCTCTTATTCCTCTATTAAATCTACTACAGGTACCTGGAGCGGAAGTGGCCGCTCCGGCGGTGGTGGTAGGATTTGCGGACATGTTTCTTCCTGCCATCTTAGTTTCGAATTTGGAATATGAAATTACCCGATTTATCATCGGAGCCATGTCCTTTACCCAGCTGGTTTACCTTAGTGAAACCGGTGCTGTAATTTTAAAGTCCAAGATCCCGATGAATCTGTTGGACCTTTTTATTGTTTTCCTCCAACGTACCATTATTACCCTTCCCATTGTGGTACTGATCGCTCATTGGATCTATTAAGTTTTGTTCCTGATTCTCAGGGTAATTATTAAGTACAACGAAAATTGATTTTTAATTTATGAAAAGAGGTGCTTTAATGAAACATCCCTTTATTGCAAAACGATACTGGAAAGACCAAAAAACTCCCATGGGAGACTCCGATGAATTAGCAAAGTCCTTCGATGATGTCATCGACCTCAGTCTCGGGGACCCGGATCAAACTACACCGGAATCCGTGATTAATGCCGCCTTTGAGGATGCTAAGGCGGGCCACACCAAGTATACGGATTTTCGGGGAGATCCCGAACTTCGGGAGGCTATTCGAAAAATGTATTTCGAGGATTTTAACCTGCAATTTAGCGATCGGGAAATTATGGTGACCGCCAGTGCCTGTCTCGGCATGTACCTGGCCTTAGAAGCCATTATAGACGACGGCGATGAGGTGATTATTCACGAACCCTGTTTTACACCTTATCCTCAGCAGATTCGCCTAGCCCGGGGGATTCCTGTTCCCTTGGATACTTTTGAGGAGGACGATTTTGAAATTGATCCCCAAAGACTGGAATCTTTAATTACGGAGAGAACGAAAGCATTGGTGATCAACACCCCCAACAATCCCACGGGAACTTCTTTCAGCAAAGAAACCCTAGAGACCGTGGCAGAGGTGGCTAAGAAGCATGAATTAATCCTCATTGCCGATGAAATCTACGGAGCCTACAGCTATCAGCGGGAGTTTGTTCCCATGGCCTCCATTCCGGGAATGAAAGAGCGGACCATTACCATCAACAGTTTTTCCAAGGATTATACCATGACCGGCTGGCGGGTGGGTCATGTGATTGCCCCGGATTTTATCATCGAAACCATCCAGCAAATTAACGAAAACGTGGTTTTCACGGCTCCTTCCGTATCCCAACGGGCAGCCCTTCATGCCCTACGGCAACGGAAAACCATTCAGCCACCAATGGTCGAAGAGTATCAGGACCGGGTACTTCATGCGGCGAAAAGAATCAACAAACTGAATAATATGTCGGTACTTCCTCCGAAAGGTACTTTTTACCTTTTTCCCAACATCAAAGATACAGGACTCACTTCAAAGGAAATCAGTGACCGAATTTTGCAGGAAGCCCATGTGCTTACGCTACCGGGGGATGCCTTCGGAAAATCCGGCGAAGGCTATATACGAATCGCCTGCACTGTAGGGGTTGATAAGTTAGAAGAAGCCTTTGACCGAATCGAGAAAATTGATTTATTTCAGCAATCCCCCAAATCAATACTGTAATATTTTAGGAATCCCCGTTTGATTATGCTGGATTAGGGTATAGAAACACCCAAAGAAGTTAATCCGTAAAATCATTGCTATAAAATAAAGGAGGTGACTTGGATGAGTAAAAAATGGGAAGGTCGTTGGGATCAAATCACAGGCAGTATGAAAAAACGTTGGGGTAAACTTACCGACGATGATTTAAAACAAATCGATGGAAACAAAGACCGGCTGGTGGGTAAATTAAAGGAAAGATATGGACTTACCAAGGAGCAGGCCGAAAAGAAAATAGACGATTTTAATAAAGACAAGTAAAACTTTATTAAAAAACCGCTTAAAAGCTAATCAATCAGCTTATAAGCGGTTTTTACCTTTGCAATAGTTCTCCTTTATATCTTTTTAGTCAACCTGAGTAGCTGCTGGTTGGCGACTCCGCTTTTGCCTCTTTTAACAACTCCCGCCCTTTTTTTAGCAGTGCATCCCGATTCTCTTCCTTTTGTCGATCCCAATTAGCATACATCAGTCGCATTCTGGGATTGCTTCCCAGAAGCCCACGGTGGTCTTCCAGAAAAGTCCAATAAAGAGCATGAAAGGGACAGGCCTTTTCCCCGGCTTTATCATTGATATCATAGTGACAGGAATCGCAGTAATTACTCATTCTTTGAATATATTTCCCGGAAGATACATAGGGTTTCGTACTCATCAATCCTCCGTCGGCATATAACGCCATCCCCAGAACATTTGGGAGCACCACCCATTCGTAGGCGTCTGCATACACCTCTAAAAACCATTCCGAAACCTCTTGAGGTCTTATACGAAGGAGATTCGCCCAATTGCCGAGAACCATCAAACGTTGAATATGATGGTTGTATCCGCTTTTTTTCACTTCCATAACCGCTGTGGCTACACAATGAAGATCGGTTTTCCCAGTCCAAAAGTACTCCGGCAGCGATCTTTGGTGACCAAAATAATTGACTTTTTCATATTTCGGCATGCTTCTAAGATACACTCCCCGAACATATTCCCGCCAACCTAGGATTTGGCGAATAAAGCCTTCCACTGCTGGCAGCGGTGCTTTCTTTTGATGATAGGCCGACTCAGCTTTATCAATGACCTCCTTCGGGGTAATGAGACCGATATTGATCGCCCCAGATAACAGGGAGTGAGACATCAGGGGATTTTCGGTAAGCATGGCATCCTGGTAGTCTCCATAAGTTTTTAAACGCCGGTCAATAAAGTGATTTAAAGCCTCAAGTGCCTCCTTCCTTGTTACCGGCCAGGAGAAGCTATCTGTCTCCCCGAAATAATCGGAATACTCCTCCTGAATCTTTGCCATGACCTCCCTTGTAATCCTGTCGGGAATAAATTTAATCGCTTCCTCAAAATGAAGACCCTCCTTTGGCGGTTTTCGGTTCTCCGTATCGTAACTCCATTTACATCCCAGAGGCCGGTCCCCATCCATTAAAATGTTGAACTCTTTTCGCAATCGACGATAAACCTTATCCTGTTTCCAGGACTCATTTTTAGTTAAGTAATTCCCCCAATCTTTCTTTGGCACTAGAAATAAAGGTTCTTCGCTGAGAAGCTTAAAGTCTATAAGATCATACATCTTCGAGAAATTCTCTTCAAATTTTATCTTTGAAGAACTACTGAAATCCTTATCAAGGACATCCTTCGTTAATTTATCGATGGAATTGATCTTTTGATCAAATAATTTACTAATGAAATAATCCGTTGGTTCATGAACCAAACATGTGGTAGAGTTATACTTGTTAAAATGTTCTTCCAGTCCTTTAGTAAAGCTAGGGGCTTCCCGGTAATCCACCCTATACCCTTCGGCTATTAAGTCCCGGGCAAAATGCCGCATGGCAGAAAAAATCAACACCACCTTTTGTTTATGTACTCTTCTTAAACGACTGCGTTCCTTGGACTCAATCATCAATACAATGTCCTTCTTCGGGTCGATCTCTTTAAAACCCGCCAACTCTTTATTTAACTGATCTCCTAAAATCCATAGTGTTTTCATCAGGGGTAACCTCCTTTGTTTTGTATTTTCCTTATACCCTGAATCGCGCAATAGAACAATATTTACATGAAAACCTACTTCAAAATTTTATTAATACTTTTGGCTTTTCATCAGAACTGATAGAACAAAAATAAGATCCCTACACTAACTATAGCGATCTTTGAATGTTTGAGAAAAGTTGAAACAAAACCTTACTCTTCAATTTGAAATATGACCGGATAAATGACCTTACTAATGTTCCTGGGAAGCAAAGCTGACACAGCAATATTTTTCTTCATTCTCTAAGTTTTTCCAAAATGGCAGTCAGGAAAAGTACACACCTCACATTTTAAGCATTGTCCTCCATAACCCAATTCCACAATGCTCCGCCGTTCTATCTTTTCTTTTGCAAATATCCTAGGTAGTAATATATCAAATGCAGTGGTGCGGGAGAACATTACGCATCCGGGCAATCCAAAAATCGTTGTATTCTCGATATACGCCATCATAAGCATTGCACCAGGCAGGACTGGTGTACCGTAGATGATTATCTCTGCTCCCGTGGCTTTTATACCACCAGGAGTTTTGTCGTCGGGATCCACAGACATACCTCCGGTTACGATAATCAACTCTACTCCTTGAGCTTTAAAATCCATTATTGCTGTTGCAATCTCTTCAATTTCATCGGGCACCTTAGTTTTTGCGATAATATCAGCAGGATATTTCTTCAGCTTTTTCTCAATAACCGGTCCAAACTTGTCCTTAATTCTGCCTTTGTAGACCTCTCTTCCTGTAATGATGACTCCTATCTTTAAAGCATATAAGGGCTTTACTTCAAATCATAGGAGGATGGTCTTCAAGAATTTTTTCTGCTGTTATATTTTCTCCTTTTTTATAATTAGTGGTATTATTCTGCATCCTGCTATGAGCCCACCTTTTTTTATCCTATGATTTCCATAAATGGTGACAAAACAGATTTCACCTAAATCATTTATCTCGAACAATAACTCTTTGTTAACCTTTAACAACCCTTCTTCTTTTGCCGGTAAATTAACTTTCCCTTGTGAAGGGAGAGTTAGTCTGACTCCTCCACCCAAAGCAAGTCTTCCTAATTTTATTGCTGCTTCATCTTCATGGATCTCCTCAGGAGAAAATTCCATAATATAAATATGCTCTTTTCCAATATTTAATAGTTCTTGAATATCTTTATCTTCAATAATATGTCCTTTTTTAAAGGCAACACCTTTGAATTCTCCTGGTACAATTTTTGTAATGTCGTGACCCAAAACCATCCCTACCACATCTTCAGTTTTTATGGCTTTCATAGCGGTACCTCTTTCATTATAAGAATTTTATACTATTTATATTATTTAGTACACCATAGATGTTTTCAAAATGCCTTGTAAGAATCCTTCAAGGGTTTTTCGACTATTTTACTTGGAACTTCTCAAGTCTTTCTTCGTCTAATGGGTATAAGAGTTATATGGAGGTGTTTTACGTGATAAAAAAACCATTAAAGCCTTTTCTACTATTGATTTTCACCGGATTATTACTGATCGGCTGTGCTGATAATAACAGAGGAGATCCGGAAAATGGCGATATGAATGGAAATGATGAAGTTCAAATTTTACAGTTTGTGGCCACACTTTTGGAAATCGATGAAAATACCATCCTAGTCGAACCCGCGGAAGGAGAGGATCTCCTTCAAAGCGGAGATCGGGTATCAATAAACACAGATACCTTAGACCCGGGGGATGTACCGGAAATGGAAGGAGGAGACACCCTTCGGATCTTTTATACCGGCGACGTTATGGAGAGTTATCCCTTGCAGCTAGAAGAAGTTCATATTATTGAAAAGGTAGAGAAGTAAATCTTTGAACCAATTACAAAACCGTTTGCAATGTAAAACTAATTGATTGGAAGTCCCGATAGATAACTGCAATTATTGACGAAGGGGTTTACATGCACATATAAAGCACCCTGATATCCTTCAGGGTGCTTTATATGTGCATGCATTATCCGGAATCACTGTTGTGAAATCTTTACTGTTAAGGCTCTCGTCTCAGGATACTTTCCAATTCCAAGGAATGCCCTTCCAGAAGGTAGATGCCTACGATTATTGCTAATAGATCCGCGCAACCTCCAGGGCTGATGTTTTCTTTTATAAAGTAATCATCCATCTCTTTTAGGGCCCTACGACCTTCTTCAGTTTCCATAGACCCTTTTTCAATCACGATTTTTGAGGCATCTTTGCATTTTTTCAACCCGTGGGGTCCGAGTCTTGATGCAACGGTGGTATCCTCTACGCAGTTGAACAGGTGAATCAAGGTATGCACCATAGAGTCATTGAGACCCATACCCTGATTCATACTTTTGCAAAACACAGGATAACCCACTTCCATCACTGAAGGCAGTCCTTTTTCTACTTCTCCCCGAATCCCTGTCAAGTGATGCTCCATAAAAAGCTTTTCTCCGTTGCTGTTTTTGCCGTTGGGATTTACGGATTCCAATTCTCGCTGTACAATTCCCTCGCAGATTAACGCTACACGTTGACTTATTTTCACTGCGGTAATTTTTCCGGTTTTTCCCGCCATTCCGGCGGCAGCGGCCACAATTCCACCCACAAACAAAATGCCTCGCTGGGTATTTACCTGATCTGTTAAAGCGAGAAATTCCTTTTCCGCATTTATCCCATGGGGTCTTAAAACTTCCAGTAGGGGTTCTTCTTCATCCCAGTCCCGGCCCAGTTGGGCAAAAAGGCTGAAGTAGGGAGCAATGGCTGCACTGCTGAGGAGAAAACTCATCATATTCATATCACCATGGGCTCCTGCGGAATTCGGACTTACTAGCCCAGGGGATGGCTCACAGGCAACTTCCAGTAAAACTCCCGCAGTCATGGCCTGACCGATATTCATGGCTTCCTTTGATACTTTCCATTCCCTCTTAGACATCCCGACTCAATCCTTTACAGATGATTTCTTCTACTTTTTCTTTAACTTCCCATAGTTCATGGGACTGCCCTCGATAACATGACAGGGCAGGTTTTTCACAGACTACGCATTGCCTTCCCTCCATGGAAAAATCCCGTCTTGAGAGAATGGTCCCCGCTTCGTTAAGTACATCCAGATCAAAAATACGCCCGAAAAAATGATTTTCTTCTATTTCTATCGTTTGCTTCTTTACTGTCTCTGCCGGAAGGTTTACAACCCAGAACCCTTCGGGCCCCCATTTACCTAAACGGTGATGATGCTCTACGATCCCTTGTGAAAAGGTTTTGCTTATGATGTCTCTAGATTTTTTGAACACAGCTTCCCAACCTTCATACCCTTCAAATCCTCCGGGAAGATTTAAGGTAAGGGAGATCACCGGGAGGCCGTGTTTGTTACGTAATTCCGACTGAAAAAGACTTCGTTCTTCCTTCGCTTCCAACACTTTTTGATGGAGGGAACTCATGGTTACTCCACCACTCTTTTGATTGTATCGATGATCGTGCCGTCCCGATACTGGACAAGACCCACAATTTCATCGGAGGTTTGAATCGCTTCCGGCTTTCCCGAAAGCTTCTCCGCTATCAATTTTAACTCTTCCATGGTTACAACCTTTAAACCGGCATTTGTAAACTGTTCCTTTAAGTCTTTTCTCCTTGGGTTTACGGCGATTCCCCGTTCGGTTACCACCGCATCGATGGTTTCTCCAGGAGTAATTACAGTGGTTACTTTGTCCACCACGATGGGCAGTCGTCCACGAAGGAGGGGTGCCACCACAATGGAAAGTTTTGCTCCTGCTGCGGTGTCACAGTGCCCTCCGGAGGCTCCCATAATCACACCGTTGGAGCCAGTAATAACATTCACATTAAAATCCACATCAATTTCCGTCGCGCTAAGAATCATAATATCCAACTTATTTGCCGCGCAACCTTTGTTATGAGGGTTCGCGTAGTAATCCGCCGACATTTCCACATGATTCGGATTGGTCTTAATGGATTCTACGGCTTTCAGATCAAAGCACTGTACATCCAGCAAAGTTTTAAATAATCCTTCATTTAACATTTCCACGAGATATCCCGTGGTACCTCCCGATGCAAAGCTACCCTTGATGCCTTCGTTTATCATATGCTCTCGAAGAAAATGAGCCACCGCTAGGGACGGACCACCAGTACCTGCTTGAAAGGAAAATCCTTCCTTAACCAGTCCTGAAGAAATCACCGCCTTCGATGCCTGCTCTGCAATCAGCAGCTCCATTGGATTTTTGGTAATCCTTGTAGCACCCGATACAATCCCAGCGGGATCCCCGATTTTGTCAACCTTAACCACGTAATCCACCAGGGTTTGGGGAATACTTATGGGGGTTGCCGGATAATTCACTAAGTGGTCTGTAACCACCACAACTTTATTCGCATACTCCGCATCAGCCATAGCATACCCTAGAGATCCACAGGCAGTGGGACCTTCCACTCCATTTACATTTCCGTATTCATCCGCTGCCGGTGCCGCAAGGAAAGCGACGTCGATTTTTGTCTCTCCTGCTGCAATAGCTCGTGGTCGACCGCCATGGGACCGGATGATGACCGGTTTCTTTAAGATGTGATCCCGGGTAATAGCTTCCCCTAATTCTCCACGAATACCACTGGTTTCAATCCCTGTAACCACACCATTTTTTATATGTTCAATAAGAGGCTTATGAATGCCCTGCAAGGAGCTGGCAAATATGGTAATGTCTTTGATTCCCATTTCCGCAAGGATGTCCATAACCTGATTTACAAGAAAATCTCCGTTCCGGAAATGATGATGAAAGGAAATGGTCATGCCGTCTTTGATACCGCTTCTCTCAATACCGGTTTTCAAGTCGGACAACAGTTTGTTTTCACTTTCAAAACTCTTCGTAAGTCTTGTTGCATGTCTATTTCCTTCGGGAAAATGATCGTATGCACCCTTAAACGGGGTAAGATTCCCCAATCCTTCCATAAAGACGGGAATTTCCCGTCCGATAGCATTTTTTACAAATTTTTTCATTCTTCCACCTCCTGAATCATCCCTGCACCCTCGGCTAGTCGAACGATCTTGGCAGCCCTGGCCACCACCGGAGCATCCACCATTTTTCCATCCAGCGAGATGACTCCAAGTCCCTTCTTTTCCGCTTCATTGATGGCGTCCATCACCCGAAGTGCTTTTTCCAACTCTTCTTCCGAAGGGGTGAACGCCTTATGGACAGCGGGGATCTGACTGGGATGAATTACAGATTTTCCTGCAAACCCCAATCTCTTTGCGGATTCCACTTCCCGCTCAAACCCTTCCATATCCTCCACATCGGCAAACACCGTATCAATGGCATCAATTCCTGCAGAAGCTGCCGCAAGTACAATTTGGGAACGGGCAACAAAGAGCTCTTCTGCACCTTTGCTTCGCTCAGCACCGATAGTACGGGTAAAGTCTTCCGCTCCGAAGGAAATCCCCACCATGCGGGTACTGGCTGTGGCAATCTGGGGAGCATTAATTACCCCTTTTGCGGTTTCTATGGCTCCGAGAATTTTCACAGAACCCTCTTCAATTCCCAATTCTTTTTCCGTCTCTGTTATTAAACGATCCAGTTTCTCAATATCCTCCTTGGTCTCGGACATGGGATACCGTACATTCCTAAGTCCTGCTTTAATAAGGGCTTTCACATCCTCTTTCCCGTAGGGTGTATACAGAGGGTTCACCCGGGCCAGAATTTCAACCCCTTCGTAATCTATGGTTTTCAAGGCTTCCACAAGTAAATCCCTTGCACTGTCTTTTTCCCGAATTGCAATGGCATCTTCCAAATCAAAGATAATACAATCCGGTTTAAAGACCGATGCATTAAGCATCATGTTTGGGTTGTTTGCCGGAACAAACAGCATGGTCCTTCGTAATTGTTTCATCCCTACTCACTCCTCCTTGCCCTATTGATTGCAGTTTTAATCCGTGCCCGAACAGCAAAGTCTAAGGCTCCTTTATCGATGATCCGGATAAATGCCTTGTCTACCTTCATCTCTTTCAATACCTCTCGAGTGACTTCTTCGATCTGTTTACCAAATTGCTCCTTTACGGTACTTTCCAACTCAATAGTGAGATCTTCCTGCTCCAATAGCTCCACCGTCACCATTACGTCATTGGATTCCAGGCTTCCGGCCTGGCCAATCCCCTTCATATCCATAATTCATCCTCCTTCACAGTCCAAATCATATCATTGAAAGAGAGTCAGAATGATGTTTTTCTGACTCCCTTTTCTTTATTCCGTCAATGCTATGATTTCACTCTAATTCTGACTCTATTATATCCGATTATGCGAAAATACTAAAGAAAATACTAGCGATTACAAGCACCATTCCTCCACCCAGTCGAGAGGCTATCTGTCCGTAGGAGATTAGCTCCATCCGTTTCGCGGCCCCTAAAACTGCTAAGTCACCGGATCCTCCACGATTAGACATGCAAAGACCCGCGGTTACCGCAGAATCAATAGGGAAGAACCCTACCAGATAACCGACAATGGCACTCCCGGCAATTGCACCGAGTACGATGATCGTTGCGATAAATACATTTCCTAACGTAATGGCTGCAAAAAGTTCTCCTAAATCCGTATAGGCAATTCCCACACCGGCCATAATCACCCAGATAAATTGACCGGAGAAGAAGGTTTGAAGCCTCTTTGCTCCACCCTTTAACTCATCCGGAATAATTCCGATAGCATTAAAGATGGCTACAAATATTACCATATAAGCATATTGATGGATTACCACGCCGCCGATGGAAGGAAGGATAAATCCTGAGAATAGTCTTCCCAGAGCATAAAACATCGCGGCTAAAACAAGACCTGCTGCAATTTCTCGATGGGTAATCTTGACTTCCTTTTTTTCCTTTGTATCAATAAAGGCTTTTTCGTTTCGAATCAAATCGGATCCGTTGCCCGTAAGACCTTTTTGGCTCTCGCCCAGTTTGTTTAACAGAGCACCTGCGAAAATCGCTACAATGTTGGCAATAGTTAAAATTGCAATGGCAAAAGAATAATATCCATCCTGGGATTCTCCCGTTACCTGGTGCCAGATTTCACTGAGGGGAATAGCCCCTCCGCCGTTTCCGCCTCCCATAATCGGAAGAACATAAAGCATAATAACCTCAGTAAAGGGAATCCCCATAAGAAGCCCCGCAACACTTCCAAGTATCGCCGCCCCCAGTAATCCTCCAAGGACTGCCGGTATGTAGCCGGCAAAGGATCGAATCAACAGTTTACGGTTTACCGATAAAATTGAACCGGTGATCAGTACCGTAATAAATAAGGTTAAAAATCCGGTTCCTGCCATAAAATCTGAAGTCGACTCAACGTAGGTTTCCGGTAAAATGCCTGCATAAACCAAGTACGCCGCGCCCAAAAATGCAAGGATTGCTCCGCCGCCAATATATTCTTTCCATATGGGGATTCTATCACCAATTTCTCCAAAGGTAATTCCTAAGAAATATAAAATTGCAAAACCTCCGGCTAAGTCCGTAGAAATCGTTTCTGTTAATAGCCCGGCAACCATAATTACTGCGAAAATTCCATACATATAAAGAGGCATTCCAAACATTTTCACTTTCGATTTGCTTTTTTCTTCAACGATTTTTGTTCCAACCGCTGCTTTGCTTTCAACTTTTGCTTCACTCATCATTTGCACCCCGCTTTTGATTTTTTTACTTGCTTTGCACACTGGCTTTGCTCCGCATTTTCCTCATTTAGCTACTCTAATCGAACCACCTCTTTCCTTCTTTTGAAAAAAGTTTGCTACATTCTTATTTTAAATTGTATACTAGTATACACTCTTCAGTAAAAAAAACTTTCCTGTTTACTTTGAAACGGAATCCAGGAAAGCTCTTTTGGCATTGATTACATGATTCCTTGCTAAAATTTCCACCCGTTCCCTGTTTCTATCAGAAAGGGCCGCCACAATTTCCCCATGCTCATAAAAAGCTTCTTCCCGACGTTCCTTTGTCAGTAGGGTGATATTTCTTAAACTTGATAAATTATCATGAATATTCGTTATCATAGCAATCAGGCGTTTGTTCTTAGAATTCGTGAGCAGTATACGATTATAGTCGTTATGAAGGGTCAGATATTGTTCATACTCCGAACCGTCAATGGAAATTCTCATTTTCAACAGGATCTCTTTTAGTTGTTGAATCCCTTCATCACTTATGTTCTCACAGGTTTTCCTCGCCATCAATCCTTCCAGAACCTCCCTGAGATCATAAATTTCCATGGCATCCTTAATGGAGATTCCCTCCACAACCGCTCCACGACGAGGGTAATTTTTAACCAAGCCTTCGCTTTCCAACTGCCGTAGTGCTTCTCTGACCGGGGTCCGACTGACACCTAAATTATCCGCTATGGTACTTTCCACCAGCCGCTCTTCTTTTTTTAAACTACCTTCATAGATGGCCTGTTTAATCTTCTCCAATACGATCTCTCGCATTGGTCGAGGATCGCTTAAATCAACCTGTCCTAGATCTGTCATACGTTTTTCACCTCTTTTAGTATCCTAGTATACAATTTTCAACCTGCACCCATCATATCATATTTGTTTAAGTTTTCAAATAACTTTTTTGATTTTTTTGTGAAAAACCTATCAACTTTTAATGACGTCGGTTTTCTTTTCCCAGCTTTTCAATAATTCCCTTGGCTTTCTTGGATAATAAAAAATTATAAGTACTTTCCGGAACTAAGTGTCGAACACTTTCCACCCCTTGTTCTACCAACCCTTTTCGAACCATGGAGGCGCTGATTTCCAGTCCCTCACTTTTTTTCCTAGGGATCACCTTCACTTCAATACCGACCTGCGGAAGAATTTTTTCCATCGTCTTATTATATAAATTGGTCACGGCGCAGAAGGGTTCCTCCCCGACATAACGACGATTAATACCCAGGGCCGGAGCGATGTATTCTTTGAAAATGGTTACGTCCAATGAAGCCTGGGATTCTACCACGGCTTCTTCTCCCTGTATAAAATAAGACGGAAATGTGGCACCGGAAATCACATAATCCCTTCCCCTATGCACCCGTACATTGGAAAGGTGTTTCGTTCCCTTTTTTACAAGCTCATAGCGGATGTCTGAAGGAAAACTTGATTGGTCCTCCCATAAAACAAATACATGGACACCGTCACATTCCTTTGCTGCCTTTTCAATCAGGTATTGATGACCTAAAGTAAAGGGATTGCAGTTCATTACAATGGATCCTATGATCTTTCCCTTGATCTTCTCTCTTTTGAGTTCCCGGACAAAACCATGGATGCCCTCTTTATGATTTTCCAGTAAACAAACCCGATCATTCACCTCTACAACGGCATAAAATCCCAAATCCTCGAAAAACTTTCGGTTTTCCGGCTTTGTATAGACAAAAAGATGTCTCTTTCCCCGATAATAAGCTTCGTTTATCAGTTCAGAAACTATTTTGTTCGTTACCCCCGATCCTTGAAAATTTTGTTTTACCGCTATGGATTTCAACACTTTTCCCTTCAAAGAACCAGTGCCGATCATCTCGTCTTTATGAAAAACTGCCAAGGTATATTCCACGTCCCTTTCCAGCTCAAGTTCCTGTTCATTTAAAAACAGGACAACTCGTTTACGTTCTCTCGCGGTGTTCATTTCCCTTATGGTGATTTCAAAGTCGATGTTCATGTAAATCCCCCTTCAGTTTTTTCCTGCAGTTTCTCATCTTCGTTTTATAACTTTCTTAAGCTTAATTCCTTAAAATTACATATAGGACCCTAGAAAAACCCTTCATACATGATGGCCGTATAAACTTAAAATTTTTCTCTTACTACAATATACCAATTATCTTATCATTAATAAAAGACCCCTTCAATATTTGAAAGGATCTTAAAATTCGGTGCCACTACTTCCCTGGGATTTTCTTATGAAATCATCGCGGTATGCAATCGTTGTTGTACGTTGTTCCTTCGTGGAAATCTACTTATAAAACAATTCACTTTTAACAGCATCCACCGGCATTTTCTCCCCGGTCCATATTTCAAAAGCCAAAGCGCCCTGCCCCAGTAGCATCCCCATTCCTCCAATTACTTTGCAACCTCTATCCACGGCCATTTTCATCAGTCGGGTTGTTCGAGGAGAATAAATGATATCCGAGACCACCAAATCTTTTCGAAGCAGCTTCGGATCCGGGATGACACTTTGATCCTCACGGGGTTTCATTCCCAAAGGGGTACAGTTGACAAACACCCCTGCAGTTTTGAGTTCTTTTTCTAAAGCTGCATCCGTAAGCTTATCGCCGTTTACCAGCACTCCGGGGATGTTATCCCGGATCCCGTTGCATATAACCTCTCCGTCAGCCCCCTTTCGGCTAAGAATCACGATTTCTTTTGCACCTTCCAGGGCTAACTGAACCGCAATGCTTCTTGCCGCTCCCCCAGCCCCGGCCAGTACAAATTTTTCCTCCCCAAGGGAAATCCCCTCCTCCCTTAGGGATTTTACAAATCCCATTCCGTCGGTGTTGTATCCCTTTAACCTTTTGTCGGTGATTTTCACGGTATTAACCGCGCCGATCAGTTTCGCCTCCTTGGAAACTTCATCAAGGAGGGGGATAATCGCTTCTTTGTTCGGCATGGTCACATTAAATCCCAGAGCGTCCAAAGTCTTCAACGCCTGCACTCCCTCCGTCAGGTTTTCCTGATTGACGGTAAAGGCCATGTAGACATAATCCAACCCCAGTTTTGTAAATGCAGCATTTTGAATATAAGGGGATGAGCTGTGTTCCACAGGATCCCCTAATAATCCAACCAACCTTGTTTTTCCACTGATTATTTTCTTCATATTGTCACTCCTCGTATCACTTGTGCAGTATATTTTTCCTCGATGAAACACCAAAAGTTATTCATCCTAACTATTCCATCGACGCTACTGCTGCCCGAAGACCTAACAGATAACTGTCTACTCCGAAACCGGAGACTACTCCTTGAACGATTTCCCCAAATACTGAATGGTGCCGAAAGGACTCCCTGGCATACACATTAGACATGTGCACCTCCACTATGGGCACCTCAAGAATATCCAGGGCGTCTCGGATTCCGTAGCTGTAATGGGTCCAGGCTCCTCCATTGATCACAATTCCATCAACCATGTCCTCATAAGCTCTATGAATTCGATCACACATTTCTCCTTCGTGGTTTGTTTGGAAAAATTCCACATCCACCTCTAAGGTCTCGGACAGCTCAAGGATACGGCGATTAATTTCTTCCAGGGTTACGGTACCGTATTGTTTCGGATCTCGTTTTCCAAACATATTATGATTGATTCCGTGCAGTACCAAAATCTTTCTCATGATCCTGTTCCTCCTTTAATTGATACGTGTTAGCTACTGATAAGTTTTATTCTACAGTCCCTTTATAATATTCGATACCATCAAGGAAATCTCCTGCTTCCTAATGATATATTCTAAAAAACACCGACACTAAGGTCGGTGCTTTGCTTATCGAAAGGCTATTTACACACTAGCCTTCCAGCCCACGGAGGTAACATGTTTCTCAAGACTCAGCTTTCCAGCCAGTTCTTCAATCTCTTTATGGGATTTTTCGAAGGCTACGATGTCTGCAAAAATCTTGACGTCACCGGTATCCTCCTGCTCCTCACTTTTTAAATAGCTAAGCAAAAGGTCCTCCTTTGCCATTAAATCAATTAAGAGAGCGCGGATTTGAAACTCAACTTCCTCATTGCACCGCACTTTTATTCGGTAATGAATTTCCTCTTGATCCTCATCTTTAGACGTGGAGGGCAGATTGATTTTCTTTAAGAAAAGTCGTAAATAAATATTGGCAAAGAGAATAAAAATGGTCCCAACTACGGCTTCTGCAATAAATCCGAAACCGGTGAGTACACCGATGGCCGCCGCACACCAAAGGGTTGCCGCAGTATTAAGCCCCCGAATATTAGTCCCTTGGCGAATAATTACTCCGGCGCCGAGAAAACCGATTCCCGATACCACTTGGGCTGCCATTCGAGTGGGGCTCCCTTCTCCCTCGATCATGGTGGACAGGGTAATAAACAAAAATGCTCCCAGACTCACCAGTACGTTGGTTCGAACACCAGCCATACGTTGTCGCTGCTGACGCTCAAACCCGATGGCGCCCCCCAGCAAAAATGCAAATATAATTCGTATTAAAAACTCCATTGATACCATTATTACACGTCCCTACTTCAATTTTTATCGTTTTTTACATTAAATGTCCAAGAAATTGATTAACCAGTAAAAAGTAGATTAAGAGTCCACTAATGTCTTTTATTGTTGTAATAATTGGATCGGAACCTGCCGCTTGATCCACTCCAAACTTCTGCAAAAGGAAGGGAATCATAAACCCGAGGGTTGTGGCAATGGTCATGGTGAGTCCTAAAGCTAGCCCTACGGCCAAACCCAGCCCTTCAATCGGCTGCCATGCATTGGCAATCAGTCCTGCTACTACTCCTACCAATGTACCCATGCTAGCTCCTACCAAAACCTCTTTTCCCAAATGCTTCAAGAATCGATCCGGCGTGATATGGCCTAAAATGAACCCTCTTGCAAAAATAGTGGAGGATTGGGTACCGGCATTTCCACCCATATCCATAATAACCGGAATGAATATAGCCACTGCCGCAATAGCTTCCAAGGACTCTTCAAAGGCACCGATAACTGCTCCCGCCGCAAGACCTCCAAATAATGCAATAACTAAAAATGGTAATCTGACCGCCCAAATCTGCAGAATACTACCGTCAATTAATTTTGCGCTTCGAGAAGATTCTTTTGTTTTCAAATTTGCCAATCCCGCTTTATCATAAATATCCTCAGTCATTTCCTCTTCTAATATATCCATTCCGTCATCATAGGTAATTACCCCTACTAATCGGGATTCTTTATCCACTACAGGAACTGCCATAAAATCCAGATCTTTTAGGATTCCCGCCACTTCTTCCTGATCCGTATCAGTTTGAACCTTTATGACATTTTCATTCATCAGTTCTTTGATCTTTTGATCTTCTTTTCCCATCATCACTTCTCTTAAAGAAATTACTCCTTCAAGCTTTCGTTTGTCATCAGTAACGTATAGGGTGTAAATACTCTCAATATCCTCTGCTGCATTTTGTACTTTTTTGAGAGCTTCCTGAACCGTATCCTCTTTTTTAATCTTCATATAAGAGGGATTCATTAGACGTCCCGCGGTTTCCGGCTCAAAACCCATCAACAGGGCGGTTTCTTCCTTTTTATCCTTGGGGAGGGTTTCCAAAAGACGTTTTGTAACCTTCGCCGGCATTTCGTCAAAGAGTTTTACACGATCATCGGGGGCCATTTCCTGGATTAACGCTTCCGCCCGACTATCTGTGAAAGATTCGATTAATTTTTGCTGTAAAAACTGATCCAGTTCTTCAAAAATATTCAATGCCCGTTCCTTTTCCAACAACCGAAAGATCATCACTTGGTCCTCCGATGCAAAGTCCCTTAGTAGTTCTAAAATTTCAATTTCCGATAACTCTTTTAAGGTTTCCTTTAAATCTTTGATACTTTCATTTTTGATGTGAGCCCGTACAAGAACTTTTTTTCATTAATGTTGTTCATGGTACTTCCTCCTCCAAATGCTTTTTTTCGTTTATAAGGGTTTGGTTTTTTTCCTTTCTGTTTTCGCAAAATTGTCCGTCGGGGTCCATGGGCTCACCTCCCTATTAAATCGAGAACCGATTAGTTTTAACTCCATTAAAAAAAACGACTCCGAGAAGTCGTTTTTATATCAAAGGAACATGAATAAAGCCTAACGGCTTCATTCAAACAACAAACGATTCTCCTCGTACTGGTTTCAACACTAGATGACGTAGATTCTTTATAGAATCAGTTGCCTTAAGCAGACCTTAATCCGATCGTGCCTGTTCTACCCATTGGCGTGTCTCCACATTTTTGGGCAACAACCTATGTTCATCTAGGAGTCTCTCCTAACAAGATCATTAAATTCAATTTTTATTATTTTTAACTTACAAATATATGCTATCATCATCCAAATAATTAGTCAATAGAAAAAAATCGTTCTATGACGTTTTATTTGCGTCCCGATAACCGATTAAAAATAAATACGGCTATTGCCAGGATCAAAAGTAAGTGGATCAGTCCGCCGGCAATTTCCAGTACAAAACCAGCCAACCATATAGCTAAGATAATTAAGATAATTGTATAAATCACGGTACCTCCTCCTTTTTTGTTTTCACGAAAATTTCTTAGGAAATACATACCCTGATTTTTCCCTAGGAAACTTCTTACCTATATTTCCTAAATCTATAATAGACTCAAAACAAAACATGAGGCGCCGATTTCGGCGCACCTTTCATTATTATCTTAGCTTTATACCGTTGTTTCTCCTGTATGCGGGCTTTCTTCCAGTTCCATTTCTCTTTCTGCAATAATATCTTCAATGGTCTCCTTTTTCAGCATCAACTCTTCCAATATACTTTTCGAATAATCCTCTTGCCCGGAGATGGACACGTTCCCTGCGTCAAGTTCAGAACTTTAGTTAATATTTAAACTGAAATCCATGGCCTTTACCGAATGGGTCAGAGCCCCAATGGAAATAATATCTACTCCGGTTTTTGCAATATCTTCGACTCGCTCTAAGGTTACATTTCCCGAAGCCTCCAGCACTGCACGGCCGTCTGTGAAGTCCACTGCTTCTTTCATTTCTTGTATTGTCATATTGTCAAGTAATATCATATCCGCATTTTCTTCGATTGCTTGGGTAAGCTCTGCTGAATTTTTTACTTCCACTTGAACTTTGACCGTGTGAGACAGACCCTTACGACATCCTCTAATAGCAGGCTTCACTCCCCCGGCGGCAATAATATGGTTATCCTTGATCAGAACATGGTCACTTAAACTGAAACGGTGATTGATTCCGCCTCCTAACTGCACCGCTTTTTTCTCCAAGGCTCGAAGCCCTGGGGTAGTCTTTCTCGTATCGGTGATTTGCGCTTTAGTACCTTGTATTCTTTCAACGTAGTTTTTTGTGGCACTGGCAATTCCGGAAAGTCTCTGCAAAAGGTTCAACGCGATCCGCTCACCTTTTAGAATGGAGTTTAAAGGGCCTTCTATGGTAATTACTTCCTGACCATTTTGAACAATTTCCCCTTCCTTCACCGACAAAGTTACGGTGATGCCCTCATCTAACCGGGAAAATACTTCTTTGAATACAAAACCTCCTGCAAACACACCATCCTCCTTTGCGGTTACTGTCCCTTTTCCTGATTTTCTACCCAAAACCAGTGCATCCGTGGTCAAATCTCCGTAGGGGAAGTCCTCTTCGAAAGCCCTTTCGATTAATTTCTCTAATCCGTATTCCCTCATATTTATAAACTCCTCTGCAGTAAATTATTTTCTTTTCTTTTAATCATTTTCTATTTTTAAGGGTTCTTTTCATCTTGCACTTTGTAATGGGCTCCAATATTCTCTTCTCGCTCAAGTGCCGCCTTGGTCATTACGCGGGCAACGGTTAAATGATTTTTAACTTCATGAAAATCTCTTTTTTCCTTCCCTGTCCATTTTTTGGGGGGATCTTTATCATCAAACAGTCTTAAAGCAAGCTCCTGATCCAAAAGAAATTCACTTAACAGGCGGTCTTTTTTTATAATGCCTAAAACTTTTTGTGTATCCTTCTTCAACGCTTTTCGAAAAGCCCTCAGTTCCTCATGAGACCAGCTAAACTCTCTATAACTCTTGTTTTCCAGAAAACTGTTGCAATTCAACGTAATTCTTTGGACAGACTCTTCCTGTATCGTTTCAGGAAATGCTTCGGTAATTTTATTAGCTGCTCTTCCTGCAAAAACAATGGCATCCAATAGGGAGTTACTGGCTAGGCGATTGGCTCCATGAATATCACTGCAAGCACATTCCCCCACAGCAAATATTCCCGGAATTGATGTTTCGGCATAGTCATCCACTGCAATGCCTCCCATGATATAATGACTGGCTGGCGTTACCGGCAGGGGTTCCTTTGTAATGTCATAGCCTCTTTTTAATGCTTTTCGATAAATCTTCGGAAACCGCTGCTTGATGAAGTTTTCCTCCCGATGGGATATATCCACTGTAACCATGGTCTTTGGAACTTTTTGAAGTTCCTCAAAAATTCCTCTTGCCACCACATCCCTTGGGGCTAAGTCTCCCATAGGATGTCGTTCTTTCATAAAAGCCACCCCTTCTCCATTACGAAGTGTTGCCCCTTCTCCCCGTAGGGCTTCCGTCACTAAAAAACCTGTACCTTCTTTAGCCTGAAAGTAAGTGGGGTGAAATTGATTAAATTCCATGTTTTTTATTTCGATTCCCAGAGATTTACCAAGGGCTATACCGTCACCCGTGTTGCCTTCAGGATTTGAAGTGTGCTGATACAGCCCCCCGATGCCACCAGTGGCGATCACTATGTTCGGACTGTAAAACTTTCCGACATCACCCGTCGGAAGAATTACCGATACCATGCCGCCTTTTTCTCTGTTCCCCGGGTCTTCTTTGCTTTCCCCGGCACCTTGATTCTCATCCCCTTGATTATTAGAACTATTCTGCCAGTCCGAAAAGTCCGTAAGTTGATAAGCATAGGTTTCTTCCAGTAGGGTAACCCCTTTTTTATTCCGAAGCTTCCTCTCCAGTCCGGTCATTATTTTTTTTCCGGTTTCATCTTTGCAGTGAAGGATGTTTCTCCCGGAGTGACCTCCTTCCCGGGTTGCTAGAAGATTGCCCTCCGAATCCCGATCAAATGGAACCCCCCACTCTATGAGCTTTTCAATTTGTTTCGACCCTTCCTTCACCAATATTTCTACACGTTTGGGATCGTTTACATACCCTCCCGCCTTTAGAGTATCCTGATATAAGGTTTCACCAAAAATAGGCGAAACAATCCCCCCTTGGGCCATGTTACTGGTGCTACGATCCAGGGTTTCCTTGGTGATCATCAATACCTTCAGTTTCCTCTCGATACTCAATGCGGTAAACATCCCGGCAATTCCAGTTCCGATAATAATCACATCGAAATATTCCGGAGTTATACCAAATGACTCTGGGGTTGCCGAGCTTTTTTCCATCCCTTGATTCATACGCTCCCACCTCTTATAATGATTTAGGACTGTTTATAGATACGGCCAGCATATTAGATAGAGCTTTTTCTGCTTTATTACGGGTCTGTTCCTCTAAATGGATTTCATGTTCTTCTTCCTTCAACGCCCGGTAAACATCCTTTAACCGGGTCTTTTTCATATTGCTGCAAATAAAGCTGGGAGCCAGCAGAAAAAAGTTTTTATTGGGCAGTTGTTTTTTTAAGCTCTCCACCACCCCCATTTCCGTTCCGATAATAAAGGTTTTACTATTAGAATCTTTGGCATAGTTGATAATGGCCGTTGTACTTCCGATAAAGTCCGCTTCTTCCAAGACTTCCTGCCGGCATTCCGGGTGTGCCAGGAACTTTCCTTCAGGATGCTTTCCTTTGGCCTTTATTGCGTCTTCTTTTCTTGCTCGGTGATGGGTAATGCAGTATCCCTCGTAGGGTATAACGTTATTGTTTTTCGAATGTTGTTTTACGTAGTTTCCCAGATTCTGGTCCGGAATAAAGAGGACCGGATCCGCTCCCATACTATCTACTACAGACAGTGCATTAGAAGAGGTACAGCAAATATCGCTTTTTGCTTTTACTTCTGCTGATGTATTGACATAGCAGACCACTTTGCCGTTAGGATGCTCAGATTTAAAACTTTCCAGCTTTTCTTCATCAATCATATCCGCCATGGGACACCCGGCATCCCTTACGGGAAGCAAGACTTTTTTATCGGGAGACAGCACTTTCACACTTTCCGCCATAAAATGTACCCCGCTTAAGACAATGGTTTTCGCCTTAACTTCCCTGGCTTTTCGGCTCAGTTCCAAGGAGTCTCCAATGATGTCCGCCACTTCCTTTACCTCCTCCACTTGATAGTGGTGGGCTAAGATTACGGCCCCCTTTTCTTTTTTCAATTGGTGGATTCTTTGAATCAACGTATATTTATCCATGAATTCAACCCTTTCCCGGTTTTTGGTGTCTTGTCACCTAACATGTCAAATATACCACAGCTTCCTATCAGTTTCAATCAAAAAAATGTACCAGGGGGTCGGACCCCATGGTACACTTTTGTGCCTACTTCACTTTTTCCCTGACTAATTTTGCAAGACCCTTAGCTCCTGTATCATTTAAATGGACCCCATCCACGGTGAGCACTAAATTTCGCTTTTGGGAAAGTCTCATTCTTCCCAGGCTTGTAATGCTTTTTAAACCATCGATCACCACTTGCTTCGGATCCGGATCTATAAAGTAATCTTTTTTATTCTGTAGTTTTTCCAGGGTCTTTTTCTGCCAGGCGTAAAAATCCACCAAGAGAAGACCCTCCTTCTCAGCGATGGCCTTAATAATATTGTTGAATTTCTCCGTTTTTTTGTTTCTTTCGTGGCTCAAATTCTCTCCTACTACAGGAATATTGATCAATACTGCCTCTTTTTCATGCTCTTTCAGTAAATCTACGATTTCTTGGTAACTCTTTTGAAACTGGATTTCCGTTCGGCTAGGTCTTGCCCCTTCTTTTTTTACCTTGTCAATTTTTCTAAGCCTGTTTTTCCATTTCGGTGAAGACTTTTCCAGATAGGGGAGCAAAATATCGTTTGTACCTATTTGAATAATGTATTTTTCATGTTTGCCGTGTTTAATGCTGTGTGAGAGTCTGGGATATAGACCTTCAACGGTCTCCCCTCCAGTCCCCTGATTTTGGTACTTTCCCTTTTCCAGGTATTTTAAATAGGATACCCCGGGGGTACCCTTGGTAATGCTGTCGCCAAAACATTGAATCATAATATGCCTCCTTGTACTTCATTTTCTTTTATTGTACACCAGAGGGAAATTACTGTCTATAAAAGACCTAAAAGGAAAAAGTGTACCATAGGGTCCGACCCCATGGTACACTTTTTCCTTTTATTCATTTATTCTGTCTTACTGCTTTGCCTTTTTCACCAGTTCCGCGGCCAGAAGATCCAAGGTATTGATGAACTCTATATTAACGGGAAACTTAAACATGCTGTGAAGGTAGGATAGCTCGGTGCAACCAAGAATCACCGCCTCAAAGCCCTCCTCTTCCATCCGGTAAAGCAGTTCCTGGTACTCCTCTAAATCAATTGGTCGTTTTCCGGATTTGATCTGTCCGTAAATCATTTTCATAATGACTTCCTGATCCTTTGGCTTCGGGGACAATACTTGGATACCTTTATTTCTTAAAGAAAAATCATAAATCCCGGTTTCGATGGTTCCCGCCGTGGCAAAAAGCACGATCTTCTTACGGCTATCGTTATTCAATATCCGCCGGTATGTTAGCTCCACCATATTAACATAATCCCCCTCCACCTCTTCAGTGAGGCGATCAAAGTAATGATGAGCGGTATTGCAGGGCATCCCTATTATATCAGCGCCCCCTTCCCGAAGAACTTTTGCCGACTGGATCAAATAAGGCAGAGGGTCTTCCCCTTGATGCAGGATAGCCCGGGTTCGGTCAGGGACCCTCGTGTTGGAGTAAATAAGGGTTGGGATGTGTTCCTGATCCGACTTTGCATCGGTGTGATCGATGATCAACCGATACAGTAACAGAGTCGCCTCAGGACCCATGCCTCCTAGTATTCCAATAGTTTTCATAACTATTCTCCCTTCCTGTGAAAAATGCGCTGAACAGTTTCTTTAAACTCTTGGTACATTGCATAGGATTCCATATCTTTCAAAGATTCCACCAGACTGTCATAATACCATTGCTGATCTGTAAAACCTGCATTAAAACGGTCCCACAGTTGATCCCCTATTTTTTCATAAGACCGAAGCATACTTCTTGCATTACTCAGTTTATCCGCACAGACAATCAACTTTACATCGGTGTTTAAGCTTTTTATTGCTTCGATGGTATGAGCCTTGCGCTTATCCCAGGGTCTTTCACTCCTACCCTCAAGTTCTTCTGAGGCCAGGAGCACTAGTTCCTTTACCCGGGAAGTAAACCACTTTTCAAGATCCGACACCTGTAAGTTGCCATCCTCCAAGGTATCGTGAAGAATCCCCGCAGCGAGAATTTCCTGATCCTCTACCCCGTTACGTTGAAGGATCATAGCGATTTCAAAGGGATGGACAATGTAGGGGATATCCGTGGATTTTCGTTTCTGATACTCATGGGTTTTTGCAGCAATTTCAATGGCTTTCACCAGTAGCTGATCCTTGTGAATGTTCTCCATAGATCTTCTCCTTTATATAGGGTTTATTCTTATTATAATTCTCCCTTTATTTTAAAAACCCTTTATTTAAGGATTAATTTTCTTTTCTAATATTTTAACCTGTGGGTATTAACAATTCCAGTTGTATAGGATAAATCCTCTATAACACTGATTCCGTCTAGTTATTTTTCTGCCGTAATATCCTTTAACCATTCAAGGGACGTCTCTTCCTCTATGCATCGAGGGATTTTATTTGCCTATTAAACGCAGCCAATCAGTTTTTCTACACCATGTCTGCCATCGTCTTTTTTCCCCAGTCCACGGATTGTAAGTAACAATCAAAAACCTCCTCCGGTTTCAGATTCAATTTCTTCGCCAGTCGATCAATACTGCTCCACTGTGCCTTTTCATAGGATTTAATCATTTCAACGATATCCGAGAGCTCGCCCTGTTCTTCTTCAAGCAATGCGCTTCGAACAGTTTTCGACAAGGACACCCCTTCCAGAGCTTGTTTCATATCTCTATCTGTTAAGGCGTCAATCGTACTGAAAAGCCCCATTAATGCTGCTTCATGCTGCTGTTTTTTTAACCGACTGCATTTAGCCAGCCTTTCGGCGAATTTAGATCGAATAAGGGAAAGTTGCACCAGTGCCTGGGGCTTGTCACTTCCCAGCTCTTGAATCATCAGTACATGAATCCACCGTTCCAATTCTTTTAAACCGATGTAAGTTAAAGCTTTCTTTATAGAATCCACAGAATTTTCCCGAGTCCGACCGCTGATTACCCGAATAAATCGATAGGCTAGGTTCACGTCCTGACCGATCATCTCGGCCAAACAATCAAAAGAGGGCTCTTCCCGTTGCAATTCCTGAATCAATCGAATGTACTGAGTCTTAGTGGTGGTCTTCGTTCGATTTTCAGCCCCAATGATAGCGGGTTTACTAAAGAAAAATCCTTGAAACAAAGTAAATCCCATGGCTTTGGCTTGTTGAAACTCTTCTTCACTTTCAATTTTTTCCGCCAGTAGCACTTTCTTTTCTTTCAATCCCATTTGAACCGTTTCTCTTAAGGTGTTCAGCGGTGTGGCCATCAAATCATACTTGATAATATCCGCCTCTTTAACTAAAGGATAGGACCCGTAATCATGAACAAAATCATCCAGGGCAATTTGATACCCCTGTTTCGAAAGATACCGAATACGTTCCTGTACACTCTCACATACTTCTACATCTTCCAAGACCTCCACCACAAGTCGGCTTGGAGGAATCAATTCTACAAAGTCCATCCCGATCAATTCATGGTCAAAGTTAATAAAGGCCTTTTTATTCTCCACTATTTTTTCAATCCCTGACTCAAAAAGGCCTGCAATCACACTGGCAGTGGCATGTGCAGCGGAGCTTCCATCAAAGGCCCGGGATTCCCTCCCTCTTCGAAAAAGCAGTTCATATCCATATACTCTCTTTTCTGTATTGAAGATGGGCTGTCTTGCAATGTACATATTCATCCCCCCGGATTCATGTTTTACATAGTACTATAATACCACTTTTTATACCTTTTGAATAATCATTAAAGACAACTCGTAAAAACTTTGTGGCAATCTACGGTAAATCCAACTGTTTGTGAAGGAATAGTAATAATTGTTGAATGGATTCAGGTGTAATGTTAAGATTTATAGGACTATATTCTTATCACTGCATACAGAAAGAAGGTAAAAAATGATATCTTTGCTCGACTTAACGATAGAACTGTCCAGGGCTTCGGACATGATCAGTCCTAAAGTGAATGAGCATCAACGGCAAGTGGCTTATATCGCCTATGCCCTTGGGGAGGAGTTAAACTACCAGGAAAATGAAAAAAACGATTTGGTAATTGCGGGTATCCTTCATGATATCGGAGGCCTTAGTATTCAGGAACGCTTGGATGTTTTAACCTTTGAAGTCCTTAATCCCCATAAACACGGTAAGATTGGTTGGCTACTCCTTAGAGAGTATAAGGAGTTTCAAAAGATTGCCCGGATCATCAAACATCATCATGTGGATTGGGAAGAAGGTAAGGGAGCGTTCCACGAAGGAGAAAAAGTATGTCCCTCCAGTCATGTGATTCACTTAGCGGACCGAATCGCCACTTCTTTAATCGGTTTGCCTATTAATACAGAGAATAAACGGCTGGTGATGAAAAGACTGACCAAATACCAAGGGAAAAAGTTTCATCCTAGCATGGTAGCAGCTTTCCATCGTCTTTGTAAAAAAGAATATTTTTGGTACGATATGGATTCCATAAGAAAAGGAGGAAATTTTTATAAGCGCCCTAAACTAAAGGATTATACATTAAACCTTCAGGAGCTTTTAGGGATCAGCAAACTCTTTGCCCGAATTATAGACTTTCGAAGCCGATTTACCGCGGTGCATAGTGAAGGTGTGGCCTCAGTGGCAAAAAACCTGGGAATAGCCATGGAAATGGATCCTAAAACAGTGGCGAAAATCGAAATTGCCGGTTACCTTCACGATATCGGTAAACTTACAGTGCCGAGGCAAATTTTAGAGAAGCCCGGTCCCTTAACCGAGGATGAATTTGAAGTGATGAAAGGCCACACCTATCATAGCTACATATTATTGGATCGGGTGAAAGGGATGGAGGAAATCAACAGTTATGCTTCAATGCATCATGAACGCTTAGACGGAGAAGGTTATCCCTTTAAACGACAAGCCCATGAACTTTCTACCGGCGCGAAAATCATGGCGGTGGCTGATGTATTCACCGCTATTACCGAGAATCGCCCTTATCGAAAAGGAATGATGGAAGCAAAGGCTCATCAAGTGATAAAAAAATGGGAGAAGAACAGGCCCTGGATCCTGAAATCGTTTCCGTCCTTTTGAAGCGATGGGAAGGAATTCGTTGGGAACGAATTCGTTCTCAGGAGAAAGCAAGGCAGCGCTACGAAACCTTTGCTGAAGAAATAGCTGCCCTTTAATAGCCGAAAGATTTCAATGAGTTTTCAAAAGACTTCTCTCTTTTGAATGCTCTTTTTTTTGCCTTTCTTCTATTCCTTTAGAAGATTCTTCTGTTTTACAATCTTACTTAGCTCAGCCTTTTATTTATTAATAAATGTTATCAACTCATTGATTCACTTCCCTTTTTTCGGGTATAAATTCTTCATTGAATAATCCATGTTCTTAGGGCTATAGAAAGTTGGGATAGTAATGATGGACCAAGATATCAAAAAAGAGAAAAATAAAAGACGGGAAAATAAAGATCCCGTATTAGAACTGAGCAATGTGAAAAAAACCATCCGAAAAAAAGGAATTATCAAAGGCATCGATTTATCCGTATACGCAGGGGAAGTTTTTGGTTTTCTCGGTCCCAATGGAGCGGGAAAAACCACCACTCTACGAATGATTGTGGGGCTGATTCGAATGACAGAAGGAGAAATCAAAATCGGAGGATACTCGGTGAAAAAGGATTTTGTGAAGGCCATGGAAAATGTGGGTTGCATCATCGAAAATCCGGAGATGTACGATTATCTTTCCGGCTGGGAAAATTTAAAAGTTCTTGCCTCCATGGAAAGGGGTATTACCAAGGACCGAATTAAGGAAATGGTAAGCCTTGTGGGACTGGAAAAGCGAATTGATGACAAAGTATATACCTATTCTTTAGGGATGAAACAGCGTCTTGGCATTGCCCAGGCTTTGATGAAACGGCCGAAACTATTAATCCTCGATGAGCCAACTAACGGATTGGATCCTTCGGGAATCAGCGAATTTCGACATCTGATTCGCTCCCTTGCAGAAAAAGAAAATCTCGGGGTGTTGGTATCAAGCCACATCCTTGGGGAAATGGAGATGTTGACGGACCGTGTGGCGATTATACGTCAAGGTAGTATCGTTAAGGTCACCTCTGTGGATGAAATCATTAAAGAAAAGGGAATCACCTATCGACTGGCGGATCCTCTTAAAGCAAAATCCCTGATCGAGACCGAATTTAATGGTCAAGTGCAAATCAGAGATGATGAAGAACTGGTGGCTTTCGTGAAGGAAGAAGATGTCCCTGCCATAAACCAGCGACTTTTTTCCAAAGGAATCCCCCTATATTATGTGGCGAAAAACCAAAAATCCCTTGAGGATCTTTTCCTTGAGCTGACAGCAGGTGATGAAATTGTATAATCTGGTAGGCAACGAGATACTAAAACTTTTTATGAAAAAACGGCTGTTTGTGGTTCTGGGCATTCTTTTAATTTTAATCGGGTTATTCGCCTATGGGGAACAGTACACCCGGGACCGCACCGAAGCCCGAGTGGCAGAAGAGCTGGGGATTGAGGATGTCGACGACTGGCGGGAAATTACCAATCAACAGCTTCGGGATTTGGACCGACGGTTAGAAAATCCCTTCATCCCCGAGGAAGGCCGGGCTTCCCTGGAAGTTCGGGCAGAGCAGCTTCGTTACTATTTAGAAGAGGACATCAACCCCACTACCTTCAGTGCAGGACAATTCATGAGTAACTTTATGGAACAGTCTATATTTCTCTTTCTCCCTTTATTGATTATCCTGTTGGGAGCCGACATTGTCTCGAAGGAATCCACCACCGGTACCATTAAACTCTTAATGACCCGTCCGGTACCCCGTTGGAAAATCCTTACCTCAAAAGTTTTGGCCCTGATGGTGTTGGAGATGCTGGTGATTTTCGCTATGGCGGGGATTTCTTTAGTCATCGCTTACTTCACCTTCGGAAGCTTAGGTTTTGGAGAGCCGGTGATTACCGGGTTTCGGATCGTTGATGGCAGTCTCGATACTTCCAACATTCAAACCGTGAGTCTGGGTTTGTACAACATCATGGTTTACTCTTTAGGTTATATCGTTGCCTTTACCATTGGGAAAATGGCACTGATGGTTTCCGTATTAGTAAAGAGTACCCCGGCGGCTATCGGAATTATGATGTCTTCCTTAATCGGTGGCACTTTTCTCAGCTTCTTTATCGGTGACTGGGAATTGACCCGTTACCTTTTTAATGTAAATCTACAACTGACGGATTTCCTTTCAGGCAATCTCCAACAAGTGGAGGGACTTAGCCTGGGATTTTCCGTCGCTGTACTGATGGCTTGGGCCTTAGGTTCTGTAATTATCGCCTACGGTGTCTTTCAATATAAGGATTTTATGGATTAAAATTATGAAATTCGATCTTTAGAAATTGTCTCATATAAGTTTGGACTATATGGATCAACCTTTGGCAGGTTTTCATTTTGGATTAGGAGGAACAACCATGTTGAAATTTATTAAAAATTATTTATGGCCCGTATTTCTAGTGCTTTTCATTATTGGAAGCGGATTTTTCATCTTCGGCGTGTATAATTCTTTTCAGGTCGTCTCCGGTGAGGTTTCAGAAGAACCTTCTGAGGATGCTACGGAGAATGAAGAGGAGGATTTCATCGAAGACCCGTTGGATGAAAACGACGACGAAGAAACCACCGAGGTCCCCGGAGAGGACGCAGAGGAAATTAGGGAAGATTCTTCGGAAGGGCTTAATTTTATAAGTCTCGGCGATTCTTTAGCTCGAGGTACCGGAGATGATGAGGGACTCGGTTTTTCAGGAAGAGTTGTAGAAAATCTTCGAGACTCCTCCGATGAGCCCATCACCTATAATAACTTTGCCGTGGACGGTTTTCAAAGCCCCCAGTTACTGGAGCTTTTTGAAAATCCTGACCTAATGGAGGAAATCGAAAAAGCCGATATTATTTTCCTCTCCATCGGCGGAAATGATTTGCGAAGGATTCAAAATCTGGCAGTAGAAGAACAGGAAAGAGCCTATGAATCCTTGGAGGAGATGTACTTTGAAACCCTGGAAGAGACCTTCCGCCTGTTACGCGGTGAAAACCCCGAGGCTCTGGTCATCTTCCTCGGTCTTTATAATTTGGACTACTCGGAAGTCAATCAGGATGAGACTGAATTTCTTCTACGCTGGAATGCCGCTGCTAATCAGTGGATTTCCTTAGAAGAGAATGCAGTGTTTATTCCCACCTATGACCTTTTCCAGTTTCAATTAGAAACATTTCTTTCCTTTGACGGTCTTCATCCCAACGATGAAGGCTATGAAGCCATCGCACAACGGATCATTGATGTTCTTCCCTCTTTTGATTAGGTTCAACCAAAGGGTGAACCAAAGGGGACGGGGGTGTTCGGTACATGATATGTACCGAACACCCCCGTCCCCTTTGGTTCACGTCCCCTTTGGTTCATCTTATTATCCTTCTAAAACTTCTTTCACCTTATGTTTTTGCCCCTTTAACATAAACCACCCAAAGGTGAGGATAGCGGCAATAATTCCAATTGGATAGGAAATAGAAGTTGCCAACTGAAAGCCTTCCGGTGCTTGTAAAATATAGGTGACAATCACTGCAGTCATAAAGGTTGCCGGAACCGTTGCAATCCAATGAAACTTCTGATTTTGCACCAGGTACGCCGCTGAAGCCCAAAGCACTACTGTAGCTAAGGTTTGGTTCGACCAGGCAAAGTATCTCCAAATAATATCAAAATCGATCAAACTTAAAGAGAATCCGATCACGAAAAGAGGTAGCGCTACTATAAGTCTCTTTTTCAACACTTTTTGATCACTCTTTAAAAAATCAGCAACGGCCAAGCGAGCGCTTCGAAAAGCGGTGTCTCCCGAAGTAATGGGACAGGCAATAACGCCGAGCATAGCTAACAGTCCGCCAACAACACCCATTAAGGATGTGGAAACATCATAGACTACGGCTCCGGGACCACCGGCATCCAGGGCTCCTGAAAGTCCGTCAGTTCCGTAAAAGAAGCTCATAGCCGCCGCTGCCCATACCAAAGCAATGATCCCTTCGGAAATCATAGATCCGTAAAATACCCTTCGCCCTTCACTTTCCTTACCGCAACACCGTGCCATTAAGGGCGACTGAGTTGCATGGAATCCACTGATGGCTCCACAGGCAATCGTAATGAATAATAATGGCCATACGGAAAGATCACCGGGATGAATATTCTCTGCAGTAAGAGGTGGTAATTGATACCCTCCTACCAGCAGCATCGCTGCAATTCCCAACGCCATAATAATCAGTACCGCGCCGAATACGGGATAAATCTTTCCGATAATCTTATCCACCGGTAAAATCGTCGCCAGAAAATAATAGGCTAAAACAATTCCCAACCACACTTGAGTGGAGCCAATTCCTAAAAAGTTCAAATTACCAAGAAGCATGGAGGGCCCTGTCATAAATACGGTACCCACCAACACTAATAGAACAACAGAGAAGCCTCTCATAAACTGTTTGGCGCCGCCCCCTAAATATTTACCCACAACTTCGGCAATACTGGATCCGCCGTTTCTTATAGATAACATCCCCGAAAAGTAGTCATGGACGCCTCCTGCAAAAATGCTCCCAAGGACAATCCAGATAAAAGCTTGAGGTCCCCAGAGAGCACCTGCCACCGCTCCATAGATTGGTCCAAGCCCTGCAATGTTTAAAAATTGAATCAAATATAGTTTGTACCAAGGCATTTCAATAAAATCCACCCCATCAGCCATTTCCACCGCAGGAGTTTCCCGCTCCTCCTTGATACCGAATACTTTTTCCACAAATTTACCGTACAGCACATATCCGAAAACCAATACGACTATAGAAATAAATAATAATGCCATAAAAAAAACCTCCTC